>CAYXKI010000130.1:0-4493 GCA_964465095.1 uncultured Ruminococcus sp. | reverse complement strand
GCTTTCTCCATCTCCCCAGTTCCACCTTCAACGACACCGTCGCTTCTCAATACGCTGAAAATTGTGCCAAAAAAGCACTTCAAATCAAAGACAAAGCTTTGCTTCTGAACATATTCCCCATCAAGTTTTGCTTTCACAGGAATCTCAAGCTCATCACGACCGTTAATCTGTGCCCAGCCGGTAAGCCCCGGTCTGACATCATTCGCACCGTACTTATCACGCTCCTCAATCAGGTCATACTGATTCCAAAGAGCTGGACGTGGTCCAATAATGGACATCTTTCCGGTGAATATATTGAAAATCTGCGGCAACTCATCAAGGCTGGATTTACGCAGGAACTTTCCGATTTTTGTTATGTACTGATCCGGATTGGACAGCATATGTGTTGGCATATCATGTGGCGTATCCATTTTCATACTACGAAATTTGTATAGCTTAAAATGACTTTTGTGAATCCCTACACGTTTCTGGCAAAACAAAACCGGACCCGGGTCATCAATTTCGATAATCAATGCAATAACCAACATTGGGATCGCAAGAATGATAATGCCGAAACCAGACAACACAATATCAATAAGTCTCTTAAAGAAACTTTTATACATGAAATCTCCACCTTAAATTTATTCTACAATCTTACCACAGTTTATTTTTGTTCCAGTTTTTACAACGGCATTTGACTTTATCACCGCATTACAATCAATATGGCAAACATTTCCGAGTATACTATTATGATTCATAACAGCACCGGCGGAAATAATGCAACCAAGTCCAATCTCTGCATCAGCATTTACAACCGCCATCGCTTCAACGATACAGCCATCTGAAACTTTTGCTGTAGGCGAAACATAGCTACGAGGATGAATAAGTGTTGCAAGCTGCAAAGGCGCTGCCTGAATGTCTTGCAATAATTCCAGCCGCACATCGGGATTCCCAATGGCGACAATTGCATGAGTATATTTAGGATACAGTCCTGCAAAATCACTTAACTTACCAACAGCAATGGGATTGTTGTCATCAAGGAAATCAATCTTGTCAAAGCAACTCATGGCTTCGGCAGTTTCCTTTGCAACCATTCCATACTGTCCTGCACCAAAAATCAGTAGATTTTGCATACTTCACACCTCCAGAATCATATTATGGATCAATATGGATCGTTGGCTTTTTGAAGTTACTTGAGAAGCTTTTTCCCCATAAAATCTTTCACGCCATGTAACCCACACCCCATCAAACCTGATCCGATTTCCGGGGGAATTACGCAGCGTGGGAGAAAGCAAACGGGGCAAATAAAATCCACATTGCTGTGCGAAACAGACACAAGGGATTCAAGCACCCCTCATTTCCTTATATAGTGTATCACATTCTCATGGATTTGTCAAGCTTTATTTCCGAAATCGATTTGGAAAATAAAACATCTTTCACAAAATATTATGTGGAATTTCAACAAAAAATCGGATTCGTACAACAAAATTCGACAATTAAAGGGAGATAGCTTTCTTTGTGGCATTTTTGGATGGCTTTCACTGTATCGGTGAGGTTGCATGGACATTGCACAGCAAAATCCCCCCCTTGCAATAAATCATGTCTTATGTTATACTAATATATACAAATATACACAAAGGAGATGATTTTATGGCAATTCCAAAGCATAATGCATTCTTCCCGCCTGATATGAAATACTTAAAAGACGAGAGTCGTTCTAAATCAAGAAAGAAATATGTATTCAGAACAATTATAATCGTAATCGCTTTTACTATAATAATAGGTTTTGTACCAATCAAAATTACAATCACATCTGAAGATAAAATTAAAAACAGCAGTTATTATATAATTTCCTTAATACCTGAAGGATCTACAGATTCAGGAAACTGGATTTGCTATGACCAGAATGGAACAAGATATACAAATGTAGTATTCCAAGGAAAGCTTCCACAAAATATTTTGTCGACAGAGATATATGCATCTGGTACAACCTTTGTCATATATGGTAGCTTAAAAAAGGAGTCTGATTCTTATATTTTACAAAGCAAGTCATGGGATATCCTATATGATGTGAATCGAAATTGCGACTCACTGAGGATTGATTTTGATAGATTCATTACAGTATATGACACGAAATACTTTGACTTTATTTTAAAAAAGAAATAAGGCACAGGGGGATCTGAACGCAGGCATTTCTATCCCTAAATCATTATTTTTATCCTTTTAGGAAATGCCGTACAAAATCACCAGATGTTCTTTGTGCGGTGTCGCCCTAGGGCAACACGCACAAAAAAAGCACTGCCATCCCAACGGACAGCAGTGCTTTTCCTCTATGATTTTACCAGGAGATTCCCATATCCTGTTTTATCATATTCAATTGAGTTTATTAGACCATACGCCTATATACTATTTATATAGTATTATATAGTATTCATCAGGTATCCTGCAAAGCGTCATAGCCTGTTTCGCCGGTACGAATCTTGACAACATCTTCTACATCGTATACAAAGATCTTGCCATCACCCACATGACCGGTATAAAGTACCTGCTTTACAGCCTTGATAATGCTCTCCGGCGGAATCTTTGCCACAACGGCTTCTACCTTTACCTTCTTCAGAAGCTGTGTACCATCGGTACGAACGCCACGATAATAGGTGGTGTGTCCCTTCTGTGAGCCATAGCCCATAACGTTTGTAACAGTGATACCATTGACACCCATAAGTGACAAGGTTGCCTGCAAGTCATCCAGACGGTTCGGGTTACACATTACTACAAGCTTTGTCAGCTTTGCCTTGCCCTCTGCCGGCTTCAGGATTACATCAGATTCCGGCATCTGTACCCCGGTCTGTGCAGCAGCCGCTGCGTCAGAAGCCATAGATACAGTGGAAGGCATAAAGTCTGCATAAGCAGAAGGCAGGTTGTGCTCTGTTGCGTCCAGACCGATAACCTCTTCTTCCGCAGAAGCACGAAGTCCAATGGTGTGCTTGATAATCTGGAATGTAATGGTGATCATAACCGCAGTCCATGCCAGGATTGCAACGATACCGAGAAGCTGGCTGCCAAGCTGTGCAAAGCCACCGCCATAAATCAGACCGGTTACAGAATCATTGCCCGGTACAGAAGTGGTTCCAAAAAGACCAACTGCAATTACGCCCCAGACACCGTTGAAACCGTGTACAGCAACTGCACCAACCGGGTCGTCGATGTGAAGCTTCTGATCCAGAAGCCATACGCCAAGGCAAACCAGCAGACCGGAAACAACACCAACAACGATTGCACCGAAAGCATCCAGCACATCACATCCTGCGGTAATACCAACAAGACCTGCCAGAGAAGCGTTCAGACACATGGAAACATCCGGCTTACCGTACTTGATCCAAGTGAAGATCATGCAAGAAACTGTTGCAATTGCCGGTGCGATGGTGGTGGTTACGAAGATAGAACCCAACTGATCCAGAGAAGTAGCGGCTGCGCCGTTAAATCCATACCAACCGAACCACAGAATGAATACACCAAGTGCGCCAATGGTCAGGGAGTGACCGGGGATTGCGTTTGCCTTTACCTTGCCGTTCTTGTCCTTTGTGAATTTACCGATACGAGGTCCTAAGATTGCTGCGCCAATCAGTGCAGAAAGACCACCAACCATGTGGATTGCACCGGAACCAGCGAAGTCATGGAACGGAGTTGCCAAGTTTGCAAGCCAACCATTGCCCCATACCCAGTGTGCTTCTACCGGATAAATAATTGCAGAAATCACAACGGAATAGATACAGTAAGAAATAAACTTTGTACGTTCTGCCATTGCGCCAGAAACGATAGTTGCGGTTGTTGCACAGAAAACCAGGTTAAAGATAAATCCGGACCAGTCAAAGTTTGCATAATCCGTAAAGATATCAAATCCGGGCTTTCCGATGATGCCGAACAAATCCTCTCCCAACAGAAGACCAAAACCAATCAGGATGAACACGACTGTACCAAGACAGAAGTCCATCAGGTTTTTCATGATGATGTTGCCGGCATTTTTTGCTCTGGTGAAACCTGTTTCTACCATTGCAAAGCCACACTGCATAAAGAATACCAGTGCAGCGCCAATCAAAAACCAGACGCCGTATACTTCGCCGCCGATCATTTCAAGAATTGTCGATTGATCCATAATATGCACCCTCCAAATCATTTTCCAAATCGTTTTTAGGAGATCAGGGAATCCGGTGGTACCAGACCGAAGACCCCAAGCCATTTCTCACAAGCCTTATGAGAAATCACCCAAAAAAAAGAAACAGCAAAAGCAACCGTACGAAAAAAATCGTTCGCACCAGCGCCTTTGCTGTTCGTGTGTAACCAGTATAACGGATTTTCCTAAGCTTGTCAAGACGTTTTTTGAAAAAAGCCGTATTTTTTTGGAAAACAAGTTCTTTCCCGGACTTCACTTTCAGATTTTCAGAATTTTTCCGGAAATTTTTTTAAGGCAACACCGCACAAAGATTGTGCGTCAGATGCGCAGTCAGATTTTTTGT
>CAYXKI010000129.1:0-4569 GCA_964465095.1 uncultured Ruminococcus sp. | reverse complement strand
GGGCGACCTCTTTGCGTAATGTCGCCCAAGCAATGAGAATACACAGACCCTCATCTCAGAAAGGATCTGCGAAGGAGGAATCATCCAATGCAAATTTATGCAGACAACGCTGCCACGACAAAAACAAGTCAGACAGCAATCCAGGCAATGTTGCCCTATTTCGATCAGATTTATGGCAATCCATCCAGCCTGCATCACGTAGGACAAGCTGCTGCGGAAGCACTGGTAAAAGCAAGACAGGACATTGCGGACTGCCTTGGGTGTGAAGCGAGAGAGATCTACATCACCTCTGGTGGCAGTGAAGCAGACAATCAGGCACTGCGCAGCGCAGCCTATTTCGGGGCAAAGAAGGGCAAGAAGCATATTATCTCCACTGCCTTTGAGCACCATGCCATTCTCCACACCTTAAAGCAACTGGAAGAAGAGGGCTTTGAGGTGACCCTGCTGGACGTACACGAAACCGGCAGAATTACGGCACAAGAGGTTGCAGATGCAATCCGTCCGGACACTTGTCTTGTCAGTGTTATGTTCGCCAACAACGAAATCGGCACCATCGAACCCATTGCAGAAATCGGTGCAGTTTGCCGGGAAAAGGGCGTTCTGTTCCACACAGATGCGGTACAGGCTGTAGGACACGTTGCAGTGAATGTCAAGGAAATGAACATTGATATGCTGTCTCTGTCTGCCCACAAATTCCACGGTCCTAAGGGCGTAGGGGTACTCTATGCCAGAAAGGGTGTTCAGCTACGCAGCCTGATCAACGGTGGTGCACAGGAGCGGAACAAGCGTGCAGGAACAGAGAATATGCCGGCAATTGTAGGCATGGCTGCCGCAATGAAAGAAGCCGTTGCAAATCTGGACAAAAATGCCGCTTATCTGAAACAGTTGCGGGATCAGCTAATTGCCGGACTGTCTCAGATTCCCCACAGTGTACTCAACGGCGAGCCGGAAGATCGTCTGCCGGGAAATGTACACTTCTGCTTTGAGGGAATTGAGGGCGAATCCCTTTTGCTTCTACTGGATGCCAAGGGCATTTGTGCCTCCTCCGGTTCTGCTTGCACTTCCGGTTCTCTTGACCCAAGCCATGTGCTGCTTGCAATTGGCAGACCCCATGAGATCGCACACGGTTCTCTGCGGTTGTCCCTTTCTCCGGAAAACACCCCGGAAGAAGTTGCGTATATGATTCAGACCATCCCGGAAGTCGTAAGCTATTTGCGTGGAATTTCCCCGGTATGGCGTGATTTGCAGGAAGGAAGAAGAAACTATGTTATACAGTGAAAAGGTCATGGATCATTTTATGAATCCGAGAAACGTCGGTGTCATTGAGGATGCAGACGGGATTGGTGAAGTCGGCAACGCAAAGTGCGGCGACATCATGAAAATTTATCTCAAGATTGAAAACGACATCATTGCAGATGTAAAATTTGAAACTTTTGGTTGTGGTTCTGCCATTGCCTCCAGTTCCATGGCAACAGAAATGATTCTTGGAAAGCCCTTGTCTCAGGCAATGGAACTGACCAACAAAGCTGTTGCAGAAGCACTGGACGGACTGCCGGCACACAAACTCCACTGTTCCGTTCTGGCAGAGGAAGCCATTAAGGCAGCCATCAAGGACTATTACGACAAGAACCAGATCGCATATGATCCCAATCTGTTCCCCAAGTGTGAGGACTGTGAGGCTTGTCACTAAGTTAAGGGAAGAAAAATAGAACACCCTGTGGGCTTATTTTTGGTTGCCCACAGGGTGTTTTTACGTAAAGTGATATTTAAAAGACAAGTTTCCACAGACATAGAAGCTTTTTGGTGCAGCAATTTTTTCGTTGAAAATGTTCCACCGGAACATTTTCAAGGGTTTCCCGTTCTATGACACCTAGAAAGGGAGAGCGGTCTTGTTCGCTCTCCCTCGAAATCCTTTCGGATTTCTCACCCTTTTCGCAGCAACGGTCAAATCTAAGCATTGCACTCCTAATTCTTCGGGCAGAATCCTGCCTCAGAATTAGTCGCGCGCGCATGAGTATTGCGCAGAGTGTTTCGCTGTCTGCGGACAGCGACAAGGGGCTACTCGCCCCTTGACCCCGGCAGCATTTTTTATAAAATTGCTGCACCAAAAAATCTTATGTCTGAGATTACTTTTTTGTAATCCAAAACAAAAGTCCTATTTTTTTCTTACCATCAATCCGACTCGTTCTCCTGCAACAGTTGATTCAGTCCATCTACAAGTTCTTTACACTCCTCAAAGGACACTTCTCCGCCACCAAAGGAAATCAATCCCCGGAGGGGCATATACTTCAGCATTGCCGCCATCATCTCTCCGGTACTCTCCCCCATGGCATCGCTATCACCGCTTGCACCAAAGGAATCTGCATACGGTTGCAACAGCTTAGTTGCACCGTCAATTTGCAACACATCTCCGATTGTCGTATCTCTTGTTACCACCGTAGGAACAGGGTCTTTGCCCTGGATGAAAATGGTCTTTCTCGCTGTCAGATTGGCAGAAGAATTCCCCACCGCCAAAGTATACGATCCGGTTTCTACAACCCAGTCCTTTGCCTCTACGCTGTAATAGGCAAAAGCACGACGGCTTACCAGGAATGCGACACTTTTTGTCTCCCCTGGTTGCAATTCTACCTTTTCAAAGCCGCAAAGTTCCTGCACCGGACGAATGACACGATCGGATTTTGTCTCCGGCAGCATATAAAGCTGTACCACTTCTCGACCTGTACGCTTTCCCACATTGGTGACATCCACAGAAACTGTAACAACTTCCCCATCCTGATACTTGGTCTTGTCGGTACGGAGATGGGTAATCGAAAAACTCGTATAGCTAAGCCCGTGTCCAAAGGGGAAACGCACCGGCATTTTCTTAGAGATATAGTAGCGATAGCCTACAAAAAACCCCTCTCGGTATTCCACCCGATCGCCCTCGCCGGTATAACTCAAGTAAGAGGGATTTTCCTCCAACTTAATGGGGAAAGTCTCTGCTAAGTGTCCGCTTGGATTCACATCTCCATAGAGAATCTCCACCGTCGCACCGCCGACTGCCTGTCCGCAAAGGTACGTTTCCAATACGCCCTTGACGGAATCAATCCAAGGCATCTCCACAGGAGAACCGCCGTGCAACACAACAACCGTGTTAGGATTTGCCTCTGTCACGGCTGCAATCAGCACCGTCTGACAATGGGGCAATTCCATATGGGTGCGATCATAACCCTCGGACTCGAAAGAATCCGGCAGCCCGATAAAGAGCACTGCCACCTCCGCAGCCTTTGCTGCTGCCACTGCCTCGGCAATCAGTTCCTCCCGGATCACATCATCCTTTGTTTCATAGCCCTTGGCATAAGTCACCGGATAGCCTGCTTTCTGTGCCATTTCCAGTGCCGACTCTACCTTGCTACAATTGATATGGGAACTACCGCCACCCTGAAACCGTGGCTTTTCTGCAAATGCACCGATAAAGGCAGCTTTTGCGGTTTTCTTTAAGGGGAGAATCTCCTCCTCATTTTTCAAAAGCACCATACACTGAGAAGCGATCTCTCGTGCCAACTCGTGGTCTGCCTCCCGGTCAAAGACAGCGTGGACTTCTTCCCGGTTCATACAGCGTTCCACAATCCCGAGAATCCGCTCAACTGCATGATCCAACACCTCTTCCGACAACCGACCACAGCGAACTGCCCGGACAATTTCTGCATCCCGTAAGCCACCGGAAGAGGGCATTTCCAGATCGGTTCCTGCCTCAAGGTCTTTCACCCGGTTGTTGACTGCGCCCCAGTCGCTGACAACAATACCATCAAAGCCCCACTCTTCCCGGAGAACGTGGGTCAGTGCCCATTTATCCTGGGCAGCATAAGTGCCGTTAATGCGATTATAAGAGCACATAATTGTCCAGGGTTTTTCCCACTTGACAGCCTTTTCAAATGCCGGAAAATAAATCTCTCGCAGTGTCCGCTCGTCTACCTGAGAACTGCTACTCATGCGACGATGTTCCTGATTGTTGGCGTAAAAGTGCTTGACGCTTGTTCCTACGCCCTGACTTTGTACCCCACGGACAAAGCTTGCGGCAATTTCCCCTGCAACATAGGGGTCTTCGGAGTAATATTCAAAATTTCTTCCACAAAGGGGCGAACGCTTGATGTTTACCGCAGGACCTAAAAGAATGTCGATCCCCTCTGCACGACAAGCGTTTCCAAGGGCTTTTCCCATTCGTTCCACAAGGCTTCGATCAAAGGACGAGGCAGTGGCACAGCCGGCAGGAAAGCAGACTGCTACAATGCTCTCATTTACGCCCATATGGTCACCGGTTTCTTCCTGCTTCCGCAATCCGTGGGGGCCGTCACTCATCATAATCCTGGGCACACCGAACTTTTCCATCGCCTTGGTATGCCAGAAATCTCCACCGGAGCAAAGGCTCGCCTTTTCCTCCAGGGTCATCTCACTTACGATTTTAGAAATATCCATTGTGTCCCACCTCCTGAATCTGATTTCTGAAAACGTAAACAGACTTTTTAAAAAATGCCAATTTACCCCCCCGTATTCACAAACGGTTTTATCACAAAACCACACAAAAGCTGT
>CAYXKI010000128.1:0-4578 GCA_964465095.1 uncultured Ruminococcus sp. | reverse complement strand
TTTCGAGGGAGAGCGAACAAGACCGCTCTCCCTTTTTAGATGCACGAGAACGCTATAGCCTTGGAAACGTTCCGGGGGAACGTTTGCAACGAGCACTCCCTCCGTCACGGCATACGCCGTGCCACCTCCCTCGAAGAGGGAGGCGATGGATGGAACAACACAACACAATACACAAACACCAAACGAAATAAACTACAACAAGGCTCCCTCTTAGAGGGAGCTGTCTGCTTTAGCAGACTGAGGGAGTGACCGAGGGAGCCTTGGGGTGGTTTTGTTTTGTTTGTTTTATTTCGCTAAACTCAAGACGTAATATCCTCAATTTTCTGTCTTAATTCCGCTTCCGTAGCGACATAAATCCCCTCCTGCAGCATCTGATAATCCATCTCCGACAGCAGTCCCGTCGGCATATCCAATTTCTGATACGGTGTTGTAGAGTTGCTTCGATACAATCCGATCGTATCCCCCTCCAGTTTCATCAGATACCCCGGTTCTTCCGCTGTCGTTGTCGTGGCTAGTTCCGATTCCGCCGTAGTCCTACTTTGTCGCATTCGTCCTGTCAATGTACCACCCACAATCACCAGTGAAATTGCTGCCGAAATCGCTATCATCCATCCCATTTTCCAGAGTTTCATATGATCCCTCTTTCCTTATTTTTGTACAAGTCGTAAAATTATTCTTTCCCATCTCCGGAAGTTTATGCATTCTAGCTAGTTTTTGAAAAAAATTTCCCAAAGCGCTTAACAAGCACGAAAAAATGTGCTATAATAGTCGTATCTATATGTAGTATTATGCCCAAAAGCATAAAGCGAAAGGATTTCATGATGGAAAAGAAAAAGCAAACCGAAAAAATTTCCACAAATAAACGAACCCGGAATGCTGCACCAAAACGACAATATTTCGGTCCTACCGGGACACCGGAATATCCTTATACCAGTCCGGAGTTAGAGGAAGCCGTCGCAAAGCAAAAACGCTTTCCGGTGCTCCGGCGGACGTTATCCATTCTTGGGTCGACGCTGATGGCGTTATTTCTCATTCTGATTATCACCTGTACCATTGTGATAACTGCCCTTGTGGTCTATGTTATGGAGTTCAAAGAGGATGTGTCCAACGTCACCATTGAGGAGATGGAGCTGTCCTATAACACCAACATCTATGCCCAGAATGCAGAGGGCGAGTGGGTCAACATCTATGAGGTCAGCAACAGCACCCAGCGGATTCCCATCAGCATTGACGATTTGTCTCAGCAGACCAAAGATGCTTTTGTCAACGTTGAGGACGAGCGGTTTTATTCCCACGATGGTGTAGACTATAAGCGTACCCTCTCCGCCTTTGTCAACATGTTCTTGCACATCTATGACACAAACCAAGGTGGTTCTACCATTACCCAGCAGCTTGTCAAGAACATCACCGGAGACAGCGAACAGTCCCCCTCTCGTAAGATTCGTGAGATTTTCCGTGCTATGGAGTTGGAGCGGTCTTATTCCAAGGACGAGATTCTGGAGACCTATCTGAACTATATCGGTTTCGGCGGAGAGTCCAACGGCATTGAACACGCTGCACAGAAATACTTCGGAAAGAGTGCCTCAGAACTGGACGTTGCGGAAGCTGCTTGTCTGGCATCCATTCCGAAAAGCCCCAACACCCTCAATCCCTTTGCAGGCTATACCGACGACGAAACCGGGGAATGGGTCAACACCGGCAAAGAAAAGAACAAACAGCGTCAGGAATACGTTCTCTGGCAGATGTACAACAACGGGGCACTGACTTATGACGAGTATCAGGAGGCGGTTCACGAGGAACTGATTTTCACCGATTCCGAGGAATACAAAGCAGCCCATCCGGAGAGTCAGGAAGAGGACGACACCGATTCTACCGGTGCAACCTCTTGGGTCATTGACGCAGCCCTTTACGAAGTGGCAGATTATCTCAGCGATCAATTCAATCTGACCACAGATCAGGCAATTTCCCGGATTAACCACGGTGGCTATCAGATTTATACTACCATTGATCAGGATATGCAGGATTATGTAGAAGAGCGATATTCTGATCTGAACAATCTTGTGGATTCCAGTCGTGTTGCAAAGTGGCAGGATCTGGACGGCGATGGGGTTTATTCCGCAGAGGAGGCAGAATATCCCGAATCTGCTTTTATTGCCATGAACTATCAGGGAGAAATCTTAGCAGTTGTAGGGGCAACAGGAGAAAAGACAGAGTCCCTTTGCTTTAACTATGCTACCATGGAACAACGGCAACCGGGTTCTACCATCAAGCCCCTTACCACCTATGGTCTGGCATTGGAAAATGACCTGATTCACTGGGGATCGATTTACAAAGATGAACCTATTGAAGTAGACGGAAAAGCATGGCCCACCAACTACAGCGAGGACAGTTCTGCTATGTCCATCAGCCACAAGGAACTCAAGGTGTTCCAGGCACTGGAGAAGTCCTATAACACCGTTCCTGCACAGCTTTGCGAGGCACTGACTCCCCAGAAAGTCTTTGAGTTTGCAACCACACGGATGGGTCTGGAACTCTGTGAGGACTCCGGAGACGGGCATACAGACGTTGCCTACTCCCCTCTGACGGTAGGTGCGCTGACCTATGGTGTTACCTTAGAGAACCTTGTCAATGGCTATGTGCCATACGGCAGTGGCGGTACGCAATACAGTGCCCACATTGTCAGCAAGGTAGTACAAGGGGCAGGAGATGTGATCTATGAAAACGACGGCAATCCTACCCAGGCGGTTTCCTCTGAGACGGCATATGTTATGAACAAGCTGCTTCAGGATGTCGTTGCAAATGGTACCGGTACCAAGGCACAATTGGAGAACAAGCACGTTGCCGGAAAGACCGGTACGACACAAGACTGGAACGACCTTACCTTTGTAGGCTTGACGGAAGATTTCGTCAGTGGCGTATGGCTTGGATACAAAGAGCGGTCTGAGATTGAGGATCACAAGATCAAGTCTGCGGAGATCTGGTACAACATCATTGGGGACTATGCCAACAATATGGATACCGGTGCAGAATATCCGGAGAACAGCGATGTCATTGAAGCAGAAGTCTGCGACAAAACCGGCTTGATTGCCAGTGCAAATTGCACCAGCACAAGCACAGGCTATTGGAAATCCAGCAATGCCCCGGTTTGTGATAGCTGTAAAAAGTCCAGCAGTTCAAAATCCAGCAGCACAAAGTCCACCAGTGAAAACAGCAGCAGTTCCAGTACAACCACGGCTGCCGGTGGCGGTACAACCGCAGCAGAAGCTGCCGCTACTACGGCACAGCAAGAAACTTCTGCGGCACAATAAAGGATGTGTTATTATGCAATATTTACTCTGCTGTCCCTGTCATTTCGGACTGGAGAGAACCCTTCGGTTTGAGATTTCCAAAATCGGTGGTGCAGACATTCAGGCACAAGACGGACGGGTACTTTTCCGGGGAGATGAAAGCGTTCTTGCAAAGGCAAACCTCTGTCTTTCTACAGCAGAACGTGTTCTGATTCAGCTTGGGCAATTCAAAGCCTATACCTTTGAGGAGTTGTTCCAAGGAGTCAAGGCGTTGCCACTGGAACAGTGGATTGGAAAAGAGGATGCGTTTCCGGTCAAGGGACATGCCTTAAGTTCCAAACTGCACAGTGTGCCGGACTGTCAGGCGATTATCAAAAAGGCAGCAGTCGAACGGTTAAAATCCGTCTACCATACCAGTTGGTTCTCAGAGTCCGGGGCTGCCCATCCCATTCAGTTTCATATCCGGAAAGACATTGCCACCATTTACCTGGACACCTCTGGTGTAGGGCTACACAAGCGTGGATATCGAAAGAACGCCAATGCTGCCCCCATTAAGGAGACCCTTGCAGCAGGGCTTGTAGACCTTGCCAGAGTGCATTCTGACAGCGTTGTCATTGACCCGTTCTGTGGAAGTGGCACAATTCTTATTGAAGCAGCCTTTAAGGCGATGCGAATGGCACCGGGGCTGAACCGGCGATTTCTGGCGGAACTCTGGGATCAGATTCCAAAAACCGTCTGGCAGAATGCCCGGACAGAAGCCGTTGCCAACATCCGCCACGATGCCACATTCCGGGCGTATGGCTATGACATTGACCCGGAGGCAATTGCTCTGACGGAGGAAAATTGTCGCAAAGCCGGCGTAAAGCCGAGAATCGAACTGATGCAGCGAGAGATTGCGGAATTTGAGCCGGTAAAGGATGCCATCGTCATCTGCAATCCCCCTTATGGAGAGCGAATGCTGGACATTCAAAAGGCGGAGTCTATTTATCGGATTATGGGCGATGTGTTAGAACCGGGAAAAGAACATCCTTGTCATATTATCACCCCGGATGCAGATTTCGAGTTGCATTTCGGGAAACAGGCAGATAAGAAACGGAAACTGTATAACGGCATGCTGCAATGTAATTTGATGAGTTATTTTAAAGATTGAGAGAAACAGGTGAAGATGGGTTGTTCCATTTCACCTGTTTTTTGTTAGTTTGTCAGAAAGAGCGTAAAAACATTACGATTAAAATAAAGTTACCACAGGCATAAGATTTTTTGGTGCAGCAATTTTCTAAAAAATGCTGCT
>CAYXKI010000127.1:0-4604 GCA_964465095.1 uncultured Ruminococcus sp. | reverse complement strand
GAGAAATCCGACAGGATTTCGAGGGAGAACGAACAAGACCGTTCTCCCTTTCTGGATGTCATAGATAACCATACCCTTGAAAATGTTCCGGTGGAACATTTTCAACGAATGTCTGTGAAACTTGTTTTCATTTCCATTCCAACCACCCGGGAGGTGTAATCCTATGAGCAAGATGCTGATTGTAGATGATGAAGAAAAAATTCGTGCAGTTGTCCGGGAATATGCGGAATTCGAGGAATTCCAGGTGACAGAAGCCAGAGATGGCATGGAGGCAGTTGCATTGTGTCGGGAACAGGACTTTGACATTATCATTATGGATGTAATGATGCCAAGACTGGACGGCTATTCTGCTTGCAAAGAAATCAAGAAACAGAAAAATATACCGGTGATTATGCTCTCTGCAAGAGGAGAAGAGTATGACAAGCTTTTCGGTTTTGAAACAGGAATCGACGACTATGTGGTAAAACCTTTCTCTCCCAGAGAATTGATGGCACGGGTACGGGCAGTGCTGGCGAGAAGCAAAGCGGCTGTCGTGGAAACGCCGGTCATGCAACAGCGTCTGACCTATGGGGGATTGGAGATTGACCTTGCCGGAAGAGAGGTCTATGTAGACGGCGTGCGTGCCTCTATGACACCAAAGGAGTATGATCTCCTCTTTTACCTGGTGCGGAATAAGGGACTTGCAATGTCCAGAGACAAGCTTCTGGAAGAGGTCTGGGGATATGATTTCTTCGGGGATGATCGTACTGTGGATACTCATGTGAAAATGCTTCGTGGAAGCCTTGGACCCTATCGCACGTACATCGTGACCTTGAGAGGAATGGGATATAAGTTTGATCCGGAAAATAACTGATCTGCGCCATAGACACTTGAAAGTCTGGACGAAAATATGGCTGTTTTTCATGCTTTTTGTCAATCTGGTTTTTGTGCTGATGTGGCTGTTTCAGATTGTCTTTCTGGAGTGGTTCTATGAATCCATGAAAATCCGGGATACCGCAAAGGTCGCCCGCCATTTGGTGGAGTCCTATTCCAACGGAAGCTTTGAAGATGTTTCCTCTAACGTCGCTTTGCAGAATGAGACGTGTATCGAACTGTTGGACGCAGATGGCAAAGAGGTACACTATAGCTGTATGTATCAGGGGAAATGTCTCTTGCATGGAGATGGAAACAGCACGTTTTTCTATCTGATTGATATCCAGAATAGTGAGAATGGTGTGATTTGTCGCCGTGTGTATAATCAGGCACTTCAGAATGAAACTTTGGTCTATGGTTGCACGATTTATAACAAAAGCGGAAAAGTAGAGGGCTATCTCCTTTTAAATAGTCGCCTTGTTCCGGTGCAGTCTACCATTTCGATTTTAAAGCGACAGACCATGATGATCACGGTGCTGCTTGTGATTTTTGGATTTCTCCTGTCACTGTACACCGCAAAGCATATTTCTATGCCACTTGCGAAAATTAATCGCTCTGCAAAGCGGTTGGCACATGGAGATTATCATGTGCAGTTTTCCGGCGGTGGCTATGCGGAAGTGGACGAGTTGGCAGATACGCTGACCTATGCAGCAAAAGAACTCTCAAAAACCGAGGAAATGCAGCGAGATCTCATTGCAAATGTCTCCCACGATCTGCGAACGCCATTGACCATGATGAAAGCGTATGCAGAGATGATTCGGGATCTCTCCGGGGACAATCCGGTAAAACGGGAACAGCATCTGAATATTATCATCGAAGAAACCGACCGATTGACATTGCTTGTCAACGACATGCTGGACTTGTCCAAACTGGAAAGCGGTACGCAAAAGCTAAGCTTCCGCACCTTTGACATCTCCCAGTGCATGGAGGAAATCGTCCATCGCTATGAGGGGATTTCCGAACAGATGGGCTATCACATCCATTTTACCCCGGATGCGTCACGACTTGTGACTTGTGACGAGGGGAAAATCAATCGTGTCATCGGGAATCTGATCAACAATGCCATCAATTACACCTCCAAGGAGGACAAACAGGTCTTTGTCACCCAACGGAATTTGCCCCAGTGCGTGCGGATTGAAGTGCGGGATACCGGGGACGGCATTGAAGAGGATAAGATCCGGCTGATTTTCGACAAGTACTATCGCTCAGAAAATCACAAGCGAGAGGTTGTAGGAACAGGGCTTGGCTTGTCTATTGTTAAGGCGATTCTGAAAATGCACGGCTATAATTACGGTGTAAACAGCAAACTGGGAGAGGGTTCTACCTTCTGGTTTGAAATCAGTACCGGACAGGAAACTTCTCCGCCGGTACAAGAAAATCAAAACGAATAATGTAAGGTAACACCGTACAGCTTTTGTGCGGTGCTCTCTACAGTTAGAACAAGTTCTTACCTACGGAGGAATGAAAATGCGACTGGATCAATTTTTGTCAGCCAGAACCATGTACTCCAGAAAGGAACTACATCGGTTGATACAGAAAGGGAAAGTTACCGTAGACGGTGCACCGGTTCTGAAAGCGGATTATGGAGTACATCCGGAACGCAATACGGTTGCACTTTTCGGGAAAACTGTGCCGGGCGATCCATATCTCTATGTGATGCTACACAAGCCAAAGGGCTATGTGACCTCTACAGAGGAACGTGGACAGCACACGGTAATGGAACTGATTCCTCCGGAACTTTGCCGAAAGGCACTTGCCCCGGTGGGACGACTGGATAAGGACTCTACCGGAATGCTGCTTCTGACCGATGATGGACAGCTTGCACATCAGATTATCGCCGTCAGAAGCCATTGTCCTAAGTATTATCATATCACCTTGGCACGCCCTTGGGAGGAGTCCTATGCCGGGCAGATTGCAGAGGGGATTGTTCTTGCAGATGGTGCCCATTGCCTGCCGGCAAAGGCAGCTTGTATCCCCGGAACAACCCATGAGGCGTTGATTTGCCTCCATGAGGGAAAGTATCATCAGGTGCGTCGGATGTTTGCTGCCATGGGCAATCACGTGGCAGAATTGGAACGGGTTGCCATGGGAGGATTGGAGTTACCGGCGGATTTGAAAAAAGGTGGATGCCGTTTGCTCTTTGAAAAAGATGTCCAAAAAATTTTGAAATATGAAGCCGATTTTTCAAGATTGCTACAAACCGCAAGCGGAAGTTCGTCATAATGGATAAATGTACGTACAGAATTTTGGGCAATAAACGACTTGATAAATCTTTTTCTTTTTGGTATAATGTTATTGTAGCCGGGAAAATGGAAGTTCGTGCAGACGAGGTTTCAGAACCCGGATCGGAAAAATTCTAAGTTTAGGAGGAACTATAAGAAATGGCTAGTTTATCACTTCGACATATCTATAAGAAATATCCTGGTAACGTTGTTGCTGTTAAGGACGTAAACCTGGAAATCAAGGATAAGGAATTTATCGTATTGGTTGGACCGTCCGGTTGCGGTAAGTCCACCACGCTGCGTATGATCGCAGGTCTGGAAGAAATTTCCGAAGGTGAGCTGTATATCGGCGACCGTCTGGTAAACGATATCGCACCGAAGGACAGAGATATCGCAATGGTTTTCCAGAACTACGCACTGTATCCGCACATGACCGTTTTCGACAACATGGCATTCGGTCTGAAGCTGCGGAAAGTACCGAAGGACGAGATCGCTCGCAAGGTTGAAGAGGCTGCAAAGATCCTGGATCTGAGCCACCTGCTGGATCGTAAGCCGAAGGCTATGTCCGGTGGTCAGAGACAGCGTGTTGCTTTGGGTCGTGCAATCGTTCGTAATCCGCAGGTATTCCTGCTTGACGAGCCGCTGTCCAACCTGGACGCAAAGCTCCGTGCACAGATGAGAACGGAGATCTCCAAGCTGCATAAGAAGCTGGGTACAACCTTTATCTATGTAACCCACGACCAGACTGAGGCTATGACCATGGGTGATCGTATCGTGGTTATGAAGGATGGTATCATTCAGCAGATCGACACACCGCAGGCTCTGTATGAGCGTCCGGGCAACAAGTTCGTTGCAGGCTTCCTGGGCTCTCCGCAGATGAACTTCATCGACGCTGTTCTGAAGAAGGCAAACAACTACTATGTAGAGTTTGGTACAGAGGCTACCAAGACTGCAAAGGCTGTAAAGTATCAGATCGAGATTCCGGCTGCAAAGGTAACACCGGATCTGGCTGGTTATGTAGATAAGGAAGTTACACTGGGTATCCGTCCGGAGGCAATCCACGATGACCAGATGTTCCTGTCCAATGCATCTACCGGTATTGTAGACGCAACTGTTGAAATTACCGAAATGATGGGTGCAGAGACTTTTCTGTACCTGAATTGTGCCGGTGTTTCCCTGACTGCTCGTGTAGATCCCAGATCTACTGCACGTCCGCAGGATGAAATCAAGGTTGCACTTGATCCGAACAAGATTCACCTGTTCGACAAGGAAACTGAGGCTACAATCATTAACTAACGACAGTCTCTCATTATATAGGCTCTTTTCGTAAAGAAACCCCGGATGTGAAAACGTCCGGGGTTTTCAGTTTATTTTAAGATAAGTCTGCTACAATAAGATGCGGATAATGAGAACTCGTTCTCATAGGATATTGCACCTGTCTTTTCGGCAAATTTTGCCGATTGCTGCGTT
>CAYXKI010000126.1:0-4635 GCA_964465095.1 uncultured Ruminococcus sp. | reverse complement strand
GTGAGAAAAGCGACAGCTTTTCGAGGGAGAGCGAACAAGACCGCTCTCCCTTTCTCTATGTACCAGACCACCAAAACCTTGGAAATGTTCCGGTGGAATATTTCCAACGAGAATAAACAAAGCAAAACAAGAAAAAAGGACGGACATCTTCCTACGCCAAAAAATCTTATGTCTGTGATAACTTGATTTTCAATTTAAACAATACACACGAAAAAAGCCCCTCTGAACCAAATCAGAGGAGCCCTTTCCATTCAATCATCTAAAAGAACGCCACGTAAAGAGCATCTGCTCTTATGGCTTTACCGGTAAGCTTACGACCATACGAAGCAAGAACTGCGCCAGAATCACGCTATCATTTGCATTTACTGTGCCATCCTGGTAGATATCCAGTGCCTGCACTTGCGTTTCTGTCAGTTCCAACTCCCCAGCAAGATAGTGATTCATCAGCACCAGATCGCTAAGGCTGCATTTTCCATCCTGATTGATGTCTGCAACCGGCAACACTGTTGCCACGCTTTCCCCTGTCGTTGCTGTGGTAGCTGTTGTTTCTGTTTCCGAAGAGGTTGTGGTGGATTCCGAAAGCTGTAACGCCGTCTCAGAAGTCGTTGTGCTGCTTGCCGTTGTGGTAG
This sequence comes from uncultured Ruminococcus sp., assembly GCA_964465095.1. Lineage (GTDB taxonomy): Bacteria > Bacillota > Clostridia > Oscillospirales > Ruminococcaceae > Ruminococcus_C. The sequence goes on along the minus strand of CAYXKI010000126.1, from coordinate 4,006 downwards.
ATGTGGTAGAAGCTGTGGTGGTAGTAGTTGTCGTGGTTGTCGTTTCCGGTGCGGTAGATGTAGTGGTAGTTGTCGTAGTGGTGGGTTGTGTCGTTGTTGTTGTGGTTGTGGTCGTCGTGGTAGTGGTTGTCGTTGTCGTCGTCGTGGTGGTTGTCGTCGTAGACGTTGTGGTAACCATAGATTCATCAACCACGGTAAAGTTATATTCATAGGCTTCCGCATAAGTTTCTGCGGTAGAATCTGCATACCCATAAATCACCGTATTGGTTGACCCTGTGTTCAAAGAAGAACGTGCATCAATGGTACAAGTCTTGTCTAAAAGGTAAATAGAACCCAGACTGTTGCAAGATACAAATGCCTTTGCGCCAATTCGGCTCAGCGCTGCAAACTGTGGCAGCGTTTCCAATGCGGAACAACTCTGGAAACTACTATATCCAATCCGTTTGATATTGTTTGCGTTCAAGGTTTTCAAAGAAGAACAGCCCTCAAAAGCGCCTTTTTTGTTTGCACCATAGGAAATAATCGTCAAAGAATCGGGCAATGTAACGCTTATCAGATCCGAGTCGTTGACAAATGCCCCCTGTATCGTTGTAACAGGCACACCTTCTACTTCTGCCGGCACGGTAACCTCGGTTGCTGTCCCGGTATATCCCGTCAGGACAGCATAGGTCTTGTACAAATCATAGGTGAAGTCCCCATCTGTATAAGCCGTTTTGGTTTCAGGGGTATATGCTTTTTCCGGCGCATCCGGGAGATCGTAAAGTTTCTCTTCGGTAGATTCTGAAGTAAATGCCTTGTGATCAGAAGAAAAGCTGCTCTCTCCTTGTCCAAAATAAACATTTCCACCAACTTGATCATTCCATGTCAAATCAAAATTATAATAGAACCCATTGTCCATCCGTGCCATATTCCACGCATGACCGCCACCATTTCCAAGACCGACAACATAAAAATTGTCGATATTGTTTGCGTTCAGTAGTAGCTGCATCGACTTTGCGTACCCTTCACAGACAACAGAATCATACTGCTCATCAAATACACCGATAATACTGTGGGACTTAGTAGACTCATCCGCTGTAAGATAGCCCGATTCATTTTCTACATAAGCGTACTCTACCCGATTGTTGATCCACTTTCGCATTGCATCTGCGTATTCATAATTGGTGGTACATCCGGACAAACTCTCCTGCGCCGTGGCAATTCCTGTTTCAATGGCTCCCTTTTCCTCCATTCGGGCAGTCCCGGATGCATAGTCCTCATCACAACTGTAATAAATGCCCGAGATTGCATCGCCCCATGATTCAAGCAGATAAGACATCCCCGTAAAGAAGTAAATCGGATTGTCGTCACGGAACATATAGACCACTTCTGCCAGGTCTGATTGCGTCAGCCCACTGGAAGTTGAAATGTCCACGTAGGCAAAATAGGGCAAAGATCCGGTTGTGCTTGTACTGCTCGCATAGGCTTTAGTCGATGCATCCTTACTTGTTGTATAGAATGTGTGGGCATAAGACTTAATTCCATCATAAACTTTCTTCTGTGCATCGGAAAGGCTATAATATCCATCATAAGAGGCATAGATATCCTCCGCATAATTTGTCTTATCCGCAGCGGTAAAGGCGATTGTTGAATTAGAAGGTCTTGTAATCGTGCCCCATCGGTTTCCGGCACCATAAAGAGAGACATCGTCCTCATCCACAACGTCCTCTGTAGGATCAACCTCTATTTCAATGGCAGTATATTCCGCCAGATCATCTGTTTCCAACACCGCTGTGCCGGTCTGTGCAGAGACGGACACCGTCCCACAAAACAATTGTCCACAGGTCAGACACGCCGCCATAAAAATACCAAAAACTCTTTTCTGCAACGTATTTTTCATCAAAAGCGCCCCCTATTACGTTCCCCCTCTGGGAACAACTCACGCTCATCCAAATTTTACTCTATTTTTCTCATTTTTCTCTCCTGTGACAGAGATGCCGTTATTAACCAAGTTTTATTATAGCATGTCGCTATAAATTTGTCAAGATCTAAGCGTTATTTTTATGAAAATTTCCACAACGTGATTTGTCACACAGTCTTTTCATTTCTGTTATTTTTCTACGTTCAAGAGAATTTGTGTTGATTTGGAAACAGATTCCTATTTTCAATGTGGTTTGCTAAATTATAGTTATCACAATACTGTAAAAATGTTCTACGGTTCCTATAAATTTTATTGACAAATAAATCGAAATCGGGTATAATAGTGTAGTTAAGCAACCGTACACTTCGAAAAGCCCTGTCATCGGTTTTTCGAAATGTGCGATAAGATTGCTTTTCTTAAGGCGACAGCTCGAAGCCCAAAGGAAATGGCTTCGGCACAACTGCTGTAAACATAGCAGCCGAGCCTGCCTGCACGATTTTTGCACAATCTGACAAAAAATCTGAGGTTGCATCTGACGCTGGGTCTTGTGCGGTGTTGCCTTAAATGCTCCAACAATAAAACATTGGGGGAGCAACACAATGCAAAGTCTTCGAGAGCCCTTTGCATTTCCATTCCATATCTATCATTATTATAAGGAGAGAGATTTCTATGAGTTTTCATCTGTTCAATCTCGAATCTCTCGGTGTAAACATCTTTAGCATGAAGACGATGGCGCTGATCATCTTCTTCATCTTTGGCATTATTGCCATTGGCTATCTGGTGGGAAAGATCTCCATCAAAGGTGTTACATTGGGAAGTGCAGCAATCTTTATTGTTGCACTGGTTGCAGGTCATTTTCTCCAGCTTGGTCTGGACAACATCACAGAATGGAGTGAGGCAGGCGGTTGGGCCGCTGTCAAGCCTTATTTCAGTATGACGCAAAACTTAGGTCTGATTTTGTTTGTCACCTCTGTTGGTCTGATTGCAGGACCGACTTTCTTTAAAAATCTGGTGAAAAACTTTAAGTCCTATGTTCTGTTGGGATTGATTATCATTTTATCCGGTGCCGGCACCTGTGCTTTGATCACCTTGATTGCACCGGATATGAATTCCGCAATGAGCGTTGGTCTGCTTTCCGGTGCGCTGACAAGTACGCCGGCATTTGCTGCTGCACAGGAAGCCCTGAACGGCACAGAGTTCTATGATCAGATCGCTGTAGGACACGGCGTTGCATATCCTTTCGGCGTAATCGGCGTTGTTCTGTTTGTTCAGATTATCCCTCGTATGCTTCACGCAGACATGGACAAGGAGCGTGCACTTCTTTCCGCAGGAGAGGCTGAAACCAAAAAGACTACAAAGACAAAGCTGTTCGAGATGGACAAATTCGGTCTGGGCGCATTTGCATTGACCGTGGTTCTTGGACTGATTCTTGGTTCTATCAACATTCCCTTGGGACACAACCAGTCCTTTAACCTGGGCACAACCGGCGGTCCGCTGATCATGGGTCTGATTTTTGGTCACTTTGGCAGAATCGGCAAGCTGAGCCTGAAGGTAAATGAGCACGTTGTTTCCATCTTCCAGGAACTTGGTCTGATCCTCTTCCTGGTTGGCGCAGGCGTAGATGGCGGTCGTGAATTTGTCGCTACTTTGAGCGAATACGGTCCGATCCTGTTTGTATATGGTGCTCTGATGACACTGATTCCGTTGATTCTGGGCTTTATTATTGCAAAGTTCGTTTTGAAGATGAGCCTGTTCAACAACTTGGGTTCTCTCTGCGGTGGTATGACAAGTACCCCTGCACTTGGTGCTTTGATTAACGTAACCGGCACCTCTAACGTTGCTTCTGCTTATGCAGCAACGTATCCGATTGCCCTGATTGCCGTAGTTCTGGCTTCACAGTTCCTGACATATCTATAAGGCAATACAAGATCTCTAAAGCAATACAAGCTTTCACAAAAAACCGCCTGCACCTCGGCTCTCCGATGCAGGCGGTTTTTTATTGTTTTTATAGGCAACACCGCACAAAGATCGTGCAGTGTCGCCTTAAGTTAGAAAGGATTTTATAAAGCAAAGGTGATTAAGTGGATGGTTTGAATTATTAATTGA
>CAYXKI010000125.1:3085-4658 GCA_964465095.1 uncultured Ruminococcus sp. | reverse complement strand
CAAGTTCCGGTACAAGACCAAACTTCACCAGATCCTGGGGCACAACCTGACGGAAAATATTCACAAGGTCTTTTTTCTGCTGTGCAATGGGTGCATCAAATCCAAGGGCTGCCGGTGCCATACGCTTCTGAATCAGCTTTTCCAAGCCGTCAAATGCACCACCACAGATAAAGAGAATATTCCGGGTATCCACGTGAATAAACTCCTGATTGGGGTGCTTTCTGCCACCCTGTGGCGGTACGTTGGACACAGTACCCTCAATGATTTTCAGAAGTGCCTGCTGTACGCCCTCACCGCTGACATCTCGTGTCAGAGAGGTATTCTCAGACTTCCGGGAGATCTTGTCAATTTCATCAATATAGATAATCCCTCGTTCTGCTGCCTCTACGTCAAAATCCGCAGCTTGCAACAGACGTTGCAGAACGTTCTCCACGTCATCGCCTACATAGCCGGCTTCTGTTATTGTGGTTGCATCTGCAATTGCAAAAGGAACATCCAGAATCTTTGCCAAAGTCTGCGCCAGATAGGTCTTTCCCACACCGGTAGGTCCCAGAAGCAGCACATTACTCTTCTGAAGTTCTACCTCGTTTGTGTCGGAATCCGCCGGCTGATTCAAAATCCGCTTGTAATGGTTGTAAACCGATACAGAAAGGGTGATTTTCGCCATATCCTGTCCAATGACATACTCATCCAAGGTCTTTTTGATCTCTGCCGGTTTCATCAGGGGCTTTGTTTCCAACTTTCCGTTTCCGGGATTCTTTTTCTTCTTTTTCCGGGAATCGTCCATCCCGAAAGAATCAACCGGTCCGAACAGAAGTTCATAGCTATTCAACACGCAATTGCTGCAAATGTTGATTCCTGCACCGGTAACCATACCACTGACCATATCATCGGACTTCCCACAAAAGTTACAATATTTCGGTCTTTGATCGTTCATATTGCTCCCCCTTTATCGGTGCGCAATTACTTTGTCGATGAGACCATATTCCTTTGCCTCAGCAGCATACATATAATTGTCACGTTCCGTGTCTCTCTCAATAACCTCCAAGGGCTTTCCGGTGTTCTCTGCCAGAATTTCATTCATCTTCTGACGAACTCGTACCAAGTGATCCGAAGCAATTTTGATATCGGTACACTGTCCAGACAGACCGCCGGAGATCAGGGGCTGATGAATCATGATTTCGCTGTTGGGCAGCGCAATCCGCTTTCCCTTTGCGCCGGAAGAGAGCAAGAATGCACCCATAGACGCAGCCATACCGATACAGATTGTGGAAACATCACACTTGATATACTGCATGGTATCATAAATTGCCATGCCGGCTGTAATGGATCCACCGGGGCTGTTGATATACAGAGAGATATCTTTTTCGTTGTCCTGTCCCTCCAGATACAAAAGCTGTGCAACCACAAGGCTTGCCGTCGCATCATTGACCTGATCCGACAGCATAATAATGCGATCGTTGAGCAATCTGGAGAAAATATCATAAGAACGTTCCCCTCTGCTTGTCTGTTCTACCACGTAAGGCACTAAACTACTCATATCTCTTCCTACCTTTCTCATTGTTCAGATGTT
>CAYXKI010000125.1:0-2985 GCA_964465095.1 uncultured Ruminococcus sp. | reverse complement strand
ATACTACAGTGGGCGAACACAATCGGTTCGCCCATCTGTGATATAAGAACTTGTTCTAATAAAAGCGACGTTCCCTTAAAATCGCCTTATTCCTCTGTTGCAACAGCTTCTTCTGCCGGTGCTTCCGTCGCTACAGCAGATTCCTTTACCAGATCCATTGCCTTGGTAGCCAGCAGATCCTGACGAAGTTCTTCTACATAAATCCGCTTCTTAACATCGTCCGGTGTCATGTCGTTCTGCTCAGCAAGCTTTGTAACTTCTGCTTCCAGTTCTTCATCAGAAACAGACAGTTCTTCCAGTGCAGCGATCTTCTCCAGAGCAAGACGCAGCTTTACTTCAGACTCTGCACGCTCCAGATAAGTTGCCTTCAGTGCATCCTGATCCGTACCGGTGTACTGGAGATACAGATCCAGAGAAACGCCCTGTGCCTTCAACTGGCTTGCAAACTGCTTCATCAGAGTATCTGCACGGTGCTCAAACATGCAGTGGGGAATCGGATCGGTTACCTTGTCAATCAGCTTGGTGATGACTTCGTTCTCAAACATGCTGTTTGCTGCATTTTCTGCACGCTCTTCCAACTGCTTGCGAGTGTCTGCCTTCAGTTCCTCAACGGTATCGAAATCAGAAGCATCCTTGACAAATTCGTCATCCAACTCCGGCAGTTCTTCATGAGAAATGCTGTGGATCTTGCACTTAAAGACAGCTTCCTTTCCAGCATACTCTTCCATCTGATAATCTTCTGGGAAAGAAACCTTGACATCAAAGTCCTCATCAATCTTGTGCCCTGCAACCTGATCCTCAAAGCCCGGGATAAACTGACCGCTGCCAAGTTTCAACTGATAGTTCTCGCCCTTGCCACCTTCGAATGCCTCATCGCCAAAGAAGCCCTCGAAATCCAGGCTTACTTCATCGCCAATTTCAGCAGCACGATCTTCTACAGAAACGATCCGTGCATTCCGCTGACGCAGACCCTCAATCTGTCTGTCAACATCTTCGTCTGTTACAGCGTTTACTGTCTTCGGTGCTTCAATGCCCTTATAGTCTGCAATGCTGATCTCCGGCTTGGTCACGCAAACGACCTTCATAGAAACGCCGTCTTCCTTGCTGATGGACTCAACCTCAACCTTCGGGGTATCAACAATTTCCAGATCTGCATCAACCAGAATGGTCGGCAGTTCGGTGTTCAGCAGCATGTTGATTGCGTCCTCGTGGAATACACCCTCGCCATATGTCTTCTCGCAAAGCTTCCGTGGAACCTTACCCTTACGGAAACCAGGCATAGAAATGTTCTTCTTCTGACGCTGATAAGCAGCTTCTACTGCTTTTTCAAAGCTTTCTGCATCAATCTCCACAACCAATTCTGTTGTGTTTACATCTGTTTTTGTTGATGATTTCAAATTCATATTCGATGTCCTCCAATTATTGCATTCTCTATAGCACGATCCTATAGAGGTTATGTCATGCACACAGGTTTATTATATCATATTCCCAGGATTTTGGCTAGTAAATTTTTTTACTTCTCCATTTTCCACAAGCTATTCCACAATTTTCGGTGCAAACTGTAAATAATCACTAGATATCAGGCACATCTCTGTTTCCTCATATCTCCCCTGAAAGGCGTAATGATGTCCTTTTCCATGGACGTGACCATAATAGCACCGACCAATGTGATACTTATGCAGAACCTCCAGAATCTCATAATTCATGGAAGTCCCATAAATCGGCGGATAATGAAGAAATACAATAGGTTCCAATTCCGCTTTCAAGGCAGATTGAATAGAAACCTCCAGCCTTTGCACCTCTCTTGCCAGAATCTTTGCATCTGCCGCCTCTCCCTGCATACTCACCCAGCCTCTTGTGCCACAAATTCCATAGCCTGCAAAGGCATAGTGATTGTTATGCAAGATCGAAAAAGAGTCAAAGCCCTTTGCCAGAAAAAAATCCTCCATTTTCTTTTTCGAAGTCCACCAATAATCATGGTTTCCTTTCAGCAGAATTTTCTTTCCGGGAAGCGTTTGCACAAAGGCAAAATCCGCCTCTGTTTCCGCAAGGTTCATGCCCCAGGAGAAATCCCCTGCCAGCACAACGGTATCCTCTTCTGTGACAAGCTGTCTCCAATTCTGTTCCAGAAGTGTCTGATAATTTTTCCAGCCGCCGAAAATATCCATGGGCTTATCCGGCACCCCAAAGGAAAGATGCAAATCTCCAATGGTAAATAATCGCATCATTCTACCAATCAGGACAGATGCAGTTCGCTCAGCACGAACTTGCACATCTGTGTTTTTTCAATGCTGCCCTCAAAGCGTCTTGGCTTTGTTTTCAGTGCTGCCAGAGAAGCAGGGATTTCCAGAGAAGATGCGTCGCTGAGAATCTGCACCATATCATACTCATCTGTCCCATCTGCCGGCTTTTTCTCCAAAGCTTCCAGTACGCTTGCACTGAACTTAAAGGGGCTTGCTGTAGAGGCAATGATGGTCTTTGTGGTATCTCCGGTCTCTCTCCGATAGTCCTCATAAACCTTTACCGCAACGGCTGTATGGGTATCGCAGGTATAGCCATACTTCTTGTAGATTTCCGCAATGGTTGCCTTTGTTTCGCTGTCATCGCAGAAGCCACCATAGAACAGGTCAGACAGCTTTGCCTTAACCGCATCGGTTACTTCATAGCGACCGGTCTCGGACAGTGCAGTAAACCACTGACGAATCTGTGCATCGTCCTCTTCCGTCAGGAGATACAAAAGGCGTTCCAGATTGCTGGAAATCAGAATATCCATCGAGGGAGAAGTAGTTGCAAAGAAATCACGATTTCTGTCATACACACCGGTACGGATAAAGTCGGTCAGTACCTTGTTGATGTTAGAGGCACAGATCAGTTTGCCGATTGGCACACCCATCTGCTTTGCATAGTATGCAGCCAGAATATTTCCGAAGTTTCCGGTAGGAACAACCACATTCAGCTTGTCTCCATAGGCGATCTCTCCGGACT
>CAYXKI010000124.1:0-4768 GCA_964465095.1 uncultured Ruminococcus sp. | reverse complement strand
CATCAAAATTGTGCTCGAAAATCCATGCACATATCCTATGAGAACAAGTTCTAACAAGCGGTTGCCTCAAGCATCCTTCAGGCAAGAGCCGCCTCTTTCAAGAGCAACCAGACCGGTACGGCACATTTCCAGAATGCCATAGGGCTGTAACAGCTCAATAAAAGCGTTGATTTTGGAGGAAGCGCCTCGAATTTCAATCACAAGGGCTTCCGGAGAATAATCCGTGATTTTTGCACGGAATACGTCTACGACAGACAGAATGTCCTGTCTTGCTTCTGCAACGTTCTGAATTTTGATCAGCAAGAGTTCTCTTGCTACGGTTTCATCTCGCTGCATGACCTTAACGGTCTTTACATCGTACATTTTTTCCAGTTGCTTGACAATCTGATTGCATACAGACTCATCCCCGTGAATGGTGATGGTAATTCTGGAAAATTCAGTCGATTCTGTTTCGCCTACCGTCAGGGTGTCGATGTTGAATCCTCTACGGGTGAACATGCCGGAAACACGGGACAGCACACCGGAGTGGTTTGCAACCAGAATAGAAATGACAAAGCGTTGATTCTTGTTAGACATGAAAGCACCCTCCTTACAGTGTAGACGGATCTACGATAATGTCATCAATGGAACCACCGGGCGGCAGCATTGGCAATACAAATGCGTCGCAGTCGATGGCACAGTCGATAAGTACCGGACCGTTTTCTGCAAATGCCTTTGGCAGGATTTCTTTGAGTTCTGCCAGATTCATTGCACGATAGCCCGGCATCCCAAAGGCTTCTGCCAATTTGACAAAATCTGTTTTCCGCTCCAATGTGGTGTTGGAATAGTGCTTGTCATAGAACAAGGTCTGCCACTGCCGTACCATACCCAATACGCCGTTGTTCATAACGAAAACAACCACCGGGGTCTGATTGGTAACTGCGGTTGCAAGTTCGTTGAGGTTCATACCAAAGCTGCCGTCACCGGTGACAAGAACGGTTTTTCTGCCTGTTGCAGTTGCAGCACCAATGGCAGCACCAAGACCAAATCCCATGGTGCCAAGTCCACCGCTGGAAATAAAGGTTCTGGGTGTTTCAAAAGGATAATGCTGTGCAACCCACATCTGATGCTGTCCCACATCAGTTGCCACAATGGTGTCTTTATCCGTAACTTCTGCCAGGGCATCAATTGCGGTAAAGGGGGTGAGTTCCTCGGGCTTCTGCGCCTCGATCTGCTTGGTATGGGCAATCAATTCGTTGACTCTTGCCATCCATGTGGGGTGACTCTGCTGTGCAATTGCCTTGGTAATCCGGGACAGGATGTCCTTCATAGAACCGGTCAGACCAAGTTCTACCGGGATGTTCTTGCAAAGTTCCGATGCGTCAATATCAATGTGAATGATTTTTGCATTCAGGGCATATTTCTTTGTGTTACCGGTTCCTCTGTCACTGAAACGGCAGCCTGCGGTAATAATCAGATCTGCTTCGTTCTGTGCAATGGAGGAGGCATAGTGTCCGTGCATTCCCTCCATACCAAGCCATCTTGGATTGGAAGTGGGGACAGCAGAAATTCCCATCATGGTGCAGCCAATGGGTGCATCAATTTTTTCTGCCAATGCTTCTACTTCTTTTCCGGCATCGTCTGTAATTGCACCGCCACCGATATAGATGTAAGGCTTTTCTGCTGCCAGAATCATCTCGACCGCAGTCTGAATTGCATCGTCGGAAACGGTAGTGATTTCATCTTTTTCTACCGGCTTCTGTGCCTCATAGTCATAAAGTGCATTCTGCACATCCTTGGGGATATCCACCAGAACAGGTCCCGGTCTGCCGGATTTGGCAATGCGGAACGCCTCACGAATGGTATCTGCCAGATCTTCTACCTTCTTTACCAAGAAATTATGCTTGGTAATGGGCATGGTTACGCCGGTGATGTCAACCTCCTGAAAGCTATCTCTGCCAATCAGAGAGTTCGGAACGTTACCGGTAATGGCAACCAGCGGAATGGAATCCAGATATGCAGTTGCAATGCCGGTTACCAGGTTTGTTGCGCCGGGACCGGAAGTGGCGATAACTACGCCAACTTTGCCGGTAGAACGTGCATAGCCGTCTGCCGCATGAGATGCCCCTTGTTCGTGGGCGGTGATAATATGATTGATGCGGTCTTTTGCCAGGTAGAGTGCATCATAGATGTCGATTACCTGACCGCCCGGATAGCCGAATACGGTTGTAGCACCTTGTTCAATTAAGGTTTCTACAATAATCTGTGCGCCTTTTAACTTCATTTGTCTCTTCACCTTTTACTTCCGGAAATGATACAGGAGGAATCTCTTCTCAAAGAAGCCTGATACCATTTCCACTTTCTTGTGTAATTTTTTGCGTCGCTTTAAAAATGTAGCGGTGATGTCGTCAATAAAAAAGCCCTCGGTGAGGATACCGAAGGATTTCCAATACCCCTGACAGCCATGTGTCCAAGACCCCCAAGGTGCCTTTTGGCTTTCAGATAAAATCAAAACAATCCGCCACTGTGTTATTCTTATGTTTAGTATAACACTGAACGCCTCGGAATGCAAGCATTTAGCATTGAGTTTTACAAAATAGACATTTTTTTGAAAGACAGAGATAAAGAAAATGTTGGAAAGCAATTGAAAATCTTACCAGAAAGAAAAAAATCCCCAATTCCTCTTGACAAACACGGCGGAAACAATTATAATAATATAAAACAATTTCTTGAAAGGCGTAGACGGGAAAAAATAGGCTGGTTGTTTTCGGGCAGAGAGTAGTCGTTTGGTGTGAGACTATAGACGCCGGTCGGATAACTCCTCCCTGAGCCACAAAGCTGAACTTGCCCCAGAGGGTGATAATAGGTTTTGTCGGGTTCCCACCGTTATCGGGGAAGTGGAGTGGGCGCAGGTTTCGCTGCGTCAAGAAGAGTGGTACCACGGAGAAAATGGATCTTCGTCTCTTTTGTATAGCTGTAAGACATGGCTGTATGAGAGGGACTTTTTTATTTTTATGGAAAGAACACGCAGACGAAAAAAGTGTGTGTGGTGATAGAATTGGAGAGGATGATCAGGATGAAGCATGTAGAACAGTATAAGCCCCAGTTCTTCCCGGTGGAAAATCCGCCGATGCGTTGGGCACAGAAAACAATGATCGAAAAAGCCCCTATCTGGTGCAGCGTTGACCTGAGAGATGGCAATCAGGCATTGGTAACTCCTATGAGTCTGGAGGAAAAACTGGAATTTTTCCGTCATCTGGTGAAAATCGGCTTTAAGGAAATCGAGGTCGGTTTCCCGGCGGCTTCGGAGACAGAGTATGAGTTTTGCCGGACGCTGATTGAACAGGACATGATTCCGGATGATGTTACCATTCAGGTTCTGACACAGGCAAGAGAACATATTATTGCAAAGACTTTTGAGGCACTGAAAGGCGCAAAACATGCCATTGTGCATCTGTACAACTCTACCTCTGTTGCACAGCGAGAGCAGGTGTTCCGGAAGAGCAAGGAAGAAATTATTAAGATTGCAGAGTTTGGTGCAACCCTTTGCAAGACCTATCGGGAAAAAACCGAGGGACATTTTCAGTTTGAGTATTCTCCGGAGAGTTTTACCGGGACAGAACCGGAATTTGCACTGGAAATTTGCAATGCCGTTCTGAAAATCTGGGATCCTACACCGGAGGATAAAGTCATTATCAATCTGCCGGTTACGGTTTCTCACTCCATGCCTCACGTGTATGCAAATCAGGTTGAGTATATGAATGATCATCTGTACAAGAGAGAACACGTTGTGATTTCTCTTCATCCTCATAATGACAGAGGATGTGCGGTTGCAGACAGTGAATTGGGCTTGTTGGCAGGCGGTGACAGAATTGAGGGAACGCTGTTTGGAAATGGCGAACGCACCGGCAATGTGGACATTATCACTCTTGCAATGAATATGTATTCTCAGGGCATTGACCCACAGCTTGATTTTTCCAATATGCCGGAAATTGTGGAGATTTACGAGCGTGTCACCAGAATGCACGTCTACGAGCGTTCTCCTTATAGTGGGCAGCTTGTTTTTGCAGCATTCAGTGGTTCCCATCAGGATGCAATTGCCAAGGGAATGCATTATCGGGAAGAGCAGAATTGCAATTTCTGGACAGTGCCTTATTTGCCGATCAATCCGGAAGATGTGGGGCGTGTCTATGAGGCAGACGTAATCCGGATCAATAGCCAGTCTGGAAAGGGTGGCGTAAGCTATCTGATGGAAACAAAGTATGGCTATCACATCCCTACAAAGATGCGAGAGTCTTTTGGCTATTTGGTAAAAGGGGTATCCGATCATGCCCACAAGGAACTTCAGCCGGAAGAGGTCTTGAAGATTTTCAAGGACAATTATGTGAATATTGAAACGCCGATTTCTTTCCCGGAGGTGCATTATGTCCAGAAAGGCGAGGGCGTGATTGAAACAGCATTGACCATCTCTTCGCAAGGAAAAACAGAGGTGGTACACAAGGAGGGCAACGGCAGATTGGACGCAGTGTCCAATGCGGTAAAGGCATACTTGGGTCTTGACTTTGCACTGACCACCTATACAGAACACGCACTGGAGGTTCGTTCCAATTCTAAAGCAGTTGCTTATGTAGGCTTGGAAAAAGACGGAAAGACGTTCTGGGGCGTGGGAATCCATTCGGATATTATTAACTCTTCGATTTCTGCATTTTTAAGCGCATTAAACGGATTGGTTACCGAAAAATAAAAGGGAAATTCTTTAGGCAACACAGCACAAGAATCGTGTGGAATT
>CAYXKI010000123.1:2039-4781 GCA_964465095.1 uncultured Ruminococcus sp. | reverse complement strand
CGTACAAAGCCATCTGGCGGTCTTTGTGCGGTGTTGCCTTTACTCAAAATGTTTTGCATTCCGGAAATTCAGTGCACCGGAGAAAGGATTATACGCAATATCCTGATTTTCTGATTTGGTGATACAATAGGAGTTCTTATAAAAAATCGGGAGAAAATAGGCTTCGTCTAGAATCACTTGTTCGATGTTCTCGCATTTTTCCTGTAATTGCGTATTGTTTTCACAGCGATTTAGGGCAGTGAGCAGAGAATCTACCGTGTGACTGCTATAATAGAACGGATTGTCTGTAGAGGAAAACTGTTCCAAAGCAGCAGCCGGATTGTCCTCTTCCGGGGTAATGGCATAAACCGCAAGGGTATAGTTTTTTTCTTCCAGCCGTTCCCAATAGTCGGATTCAGAAACTTCTTCAATGCCGATATAAAATCCGAAGACCTCTTGCCATGTCTGGATGATGTCGTGGAGATTTTCACAATCCATCAGTTCCGGGCACACAAGAATTTTTGTGGAATCCAGAGATTCTATGCCAAGTTCCTGCATTCCCTTTTGAAAGAGAGAAATCGCTGTCTCTGTGTTATAAGCTGAGACGGTTTCCGGCACAAGATCCCGATAGCTTTTCCCACCCAAATGCACTGCCGGAGGAATAATGCCATAGGCAGGAATCAGATCCCCATTGGAATCTCCACCAATGGAACTGCGATCAATTCCAAGGGAAAGGGCTTTGCGGATGTTTTTGTTGGCGTAGACGGTGTTGTCCGGGTTGAAAATCAATCCAAGGGTTGTGGAACGACTGGAGGTTACAGAATATTTGTCGCTTTCCATATAGCTTGGTTGATAAATCGTGGTTGTGAGAATATCAGAATCTCCATTTTGAAAATCTTCTATGGTTGCAGAATCGCTTTTTTGAATCTGAAAAGTCAGATTGGTGGGATAGACGCTTCTTGCGTCGGTATTGGCAGAATTGCGTCGCATATAAATCAGATTGTCGCTACCATAGGGGTCATAAAACCAAAGACGCAGATAAAATGCCCCACAGGAGGCAACAGAGGTATCATCCAAACCATAGCGTCCCTTTGTTTGCAGAAAGAAGTTCTCATTACAGGGCATGGCAGCAGTGGAGGCTAAGTGTTCCAGAAAAAGGGTATCCGGTTCAGAGAGGGTAAATTGCAACTGGGTGTCACTAATGGCATTGACTCCAAGTTCTGACACGTCCAGTTGCCCGGATTCTACGGCACTTGCATTTTTCAGGCTGGCAAAGAGGTCGGTGTAGGGGGATTGTGTCTGTGGGTCAAAAATTCGCTGAAAGGCGTAAACATAGTCCGCTGCGGTGACACGCCAGCTTTCCCCCTCGTCAATGGAGTCGTCCTGATTGGCATCATAAAACCAATAGCGATCTTGTTTGAGTTGAAAGGTGTAAATACAGCCGTCATCAGAAATCTGTACATTTTCTGCGCCGGCAAGGCTTAAATTTCCCTCGCTGTCCAGTTCTACCAACCCTTCATAGAGGTTTTCGATGATGGTTTTGGAGGCAGTGTCTGTCGCAGATTGTGGATCAAGGCTCTGGGGATTGGCAGAGAGACTGTAGGTAAATAAATAACCGGAGCCGTCGCTTTCCTGCTTTTCTATGGGAAGAGAACAACCGGTACAAAAGGGTACAAGCAGCATAGCAGAACAAAGGCAGCCGGTATAGGAAAAAAATGTGCGTTTTCGGAAACAAAACATGGCGAGGGAATCCTTTCTGTGAGAATACAAATGTGCAATCTTATTATACCACGTGCTATCTCATTATGCAATACAAGAAAATAAAAAATATAGGCAACACCACACAAGAATTTATGCGGTGTCGCCAAAGGTTATGCGTTCTCTTTCTTTTTGTTGTAGAAGAACATGGCGATTGCCATGGCAATGATGAGACCATATCCCAGGAAACTGAGCCAGTCGGGAATCTGGTCGAAGAGGAAGAAGCCTAAGAGGGCTGCAAAGAGGATTTGGGTGTAATCATAGACAGAGATTTCCTTTGCCGGTGCATAGCAATAGGCAGAGGTGATTCCAAATTGTCCTCCGGCAGCAGAGAGTCCGGCAAAGATGAGAATCAGAACTTGCTTCCAGGTCATAGGTTCGTAGCAGAAAATCAGATAGGGAAGCGTGACGATACAGGAAAAAGCAGAGAAGAAAAAGACGATATATGCCTTATTTTCCCCAATGCTGCCAAGTCGACGTACCATGGTGTATGCGACACCTGCACCAAGTCCTCCAAGAAGCCCGATCAGAGAGGGAAAGAGATTTGCATTGGAAAAGGTGGGCTTGATGACAAAAAGACAGCCGAGAAATGCCCCAAGGACAATGATGCCCTGTTTCCAGGAGAGTTTTTCTTTTAGCAAGAGCCAGGAAAAGAGAATGGCAAAAAAAGGGGACATCTTATTCAGAATCGAAGCGTCAGACAACGCCAGATGGTCGATTGCGTAAAAATTACAGAGAATCCCGGTGGTACCTGCAATGGAACGAAGAAGCAAAAAGGGAAGTGCCCCTTTTGTGGGAGTGAGTTTTCCGTGTTGCCGTAGAAGCATTACAAGGGCAAAAATCAGTGCGACAAGATTGCGGAAAAAGCTTTTCTGGATAAAGGGCAAATCTCCTGCAAGTCGTACGAAAGCATTCATCCAGGCAAAGCAAAAGGCAGACAGGATAATGCAGATGGTTCCTTTCTGGCGGTTGGATATGGTTTTCAAATGGGATCATTCCTTTCGG
>CAYXKI010000123.1:0-1939 GCA_964465095.1 uncultured Ruminococcus sp. | reverse complement strand
GATGGTTCCTTTCTGGCGGTTGGATATGGTTTTCAAATGGGATCATTCCTTTCGGCAAAGAACAAGTTCTAACTACTGTCTTGTTTTGTGATTGACCGGTGCCCCGGTGAATTTGGAAGAGAGAAAACTTTGCTCTCCATATAAGCCATAATACCCCGAGAGGAGATAGCTGATGGCAATTGCAAGTAGAAAGTAAGGTGCAGCAGAGAATCCGAAAAGTTCCACCGCAATCATAAGGGAGGCAAGAGGACAGTTTGTTACGCCACAGAAAAGCGCCACCATGCCAACCGCAGCACAAAGGGAGGGGGACAAGCCAATCAGATGCCCAAACAGACAACCAAACGTTGCACCAATGAAAAAGGAGGGGACGATTTCACCGCCCTTAAAGCCACCCCCTAGGGTAATTGCGGTGAAAATCATCTTTGCCAGAAAGGCAAACCAGATGACTTTTCCTGCGATTGCATTCTTTATAATTTCTTCTCCTACGCCGATATAATCCTGATTCCGCACAAGGAGCAGCAAGATCCAGATTGCACCGCTTGCAATGAGAATTCGAAGATAAGGGTTCGAGAACCAGTGCTTCAGTCCTCGTTCTGTCTGATGCAGCAAAATGCAGAAAAGCACACTGACTGCTGCACAGAGGACGCCAAGCAAGAGAATTTTCAGTGCAGGAATGAGCTGAAATGTAGGGGCACTTTCCAATTGATAACTTGCAAGGGGAATCCCAAGGTGATTTGCAAGCCATGAGGCAGTCAGAGAGGCAATGGTACAGGGTACAAGGGCAGCATAGCGCATTGCACCGACACAAACCACCTCCATGGCAAAGACAGCCGCCGCAATGGGAGTCCGGAAAATGGCAGAAAAGGCTGCTGCCATTCCACAGAGGATCAATACTTGTTTATCTCGCTCGTGAAGATGAAACAGGCGGCTTAAAAGGCTTCCAACGCTGCCACCCAGTTGCAATGCAGCCCCCTCTCGCCCTGCACTACCGCCACAGAGGTGGGTGATTACCGTGGCAATAAAAATCAGCGGTGCCATCTGTACCGGGAGTTCCGCTTCTGCACGGAGGGAGGCAAGTACCATATTTGTTCCGCCATCGTTCTGGTCTTTTGTAATCCGATAAAGCCAGACAATTACAACACCGCCCAAGGGAAGGGTGAGAATGATCCAAGGGAAATTGGTACGAAACGCTGTTGCATAGCGAATGGCATAGACAAAAGCAACGCCAATCAGCCCCATAAGCAGTCCCATCAGCACCGACATGATAATCCAACGTACCAAGAGTCGTAAATGGGATAGAATATGAATCCCACTGTGTAAAAGTCTTCCTTTGAGAAAATTTTTTCTCCGGTCATTTGGTGACATTATTCGCCCTCCTTACGCAAAGAATCCTCTGCAAAAAACTTACAGAGGATGTTGCCTTTATTTTTCTTTCTTCTGACAGTCCGGGCATATGCCACTAAAAACGATGTGGTGGGATTCGATCAGAAACCCCTTGGTATCTGTGATTTTCTCACAGAGATCCGTTTGATAGGGCATATCCACATCAAAAACCCGACAACACTTCCGACATTCCAGGTGATAATGGGGGGCAGTGTTAAAGTCAAAACAATCTGCCGCATCAGGAATGGGAATGTGTAAAATTTCGCCTTGTTTGGACAAAAGCTTTAGGTTTCGATAAACAGTGGCTTTGCTGATCAGACTGTTTTCTGTTGCGATTTCACTGTATATTTCATCTGCTGTTGGATGGTTGTGCATACGTTGTACTGCCTCTAACACCAGCCTACGTTGCAGCGTGTTGCGATTTTTCATAGTTAATCACCTGTATTGTTTCCATGAACGATCTTTTTACATTAAGGCAACACCGCACAAAGAACATCTGATGATTTTGTACGTCATCTGCTTGCATATTTTCCGTCATCTCGCACAAAAATCCTTT
>CAYXKI010000122.1:0-4817 GCA_964465095.1 uncultured Ruminococcus sp. | reverse complement strand
CATCAAAATTGTGCTCGAAAATCCATGCACATATCCTATGAGAACAAGTTCTAACCCCCACAGGAAATGACAAAAGCACCTTTGAACAAATTCGTTCAAAGGTGCTTTTTACTTTACTTTGTAGGTGAAATATAAATTTAGGATGATTAAATATCCCGATTTGCTTTAAACACATCTGCTACATCAGAAATTGTGATATATGCCAGAGGATCTTTTTCGTGGACAATGTTTCTCGCTTTCGCAATCTGAAAGCGATTGATCACAATATAAATCACAGTTTTTTGAGAATTAGAATAATATCCTTTTGCATCAAGCAATGTAATTCCACAGCCAAACGCTTCCGATAAAGCTGCACTGACTTTTTCCGGTTCTTCTGTGATAATCATCGCCGATTTCGAGCGATCAATACCCTCAACAATAAAATCCACGACTTTCAATGCTGCAAAGTAAGATACAATGGAATAGAGCGGTAAAATCCAGCTTTGTATTACAAAGCCACAAATACAATAAAGCAACAAATTGTATGCCATTACAAATGTTCCTACAGAAACGCCGATTCTTTTTGCAAAAATCACAGCAAGCACTTCAATGCCATCCATTGCACCGCCAAATCGCATTGCAATTCCACTTCCCACACCGGAAATCACACCACCAAACAAGGCACACAAAAGCAAATCTGAGCCTGCCAGCGGTGAGACAAAGCGCACGTCTATGGGCAATACATCCGTAATCAGCCATGCAGAAAGGGAATAAATCATGACAGCGTAAATCGCATAAAGCGTAAACTGACTCCCCTCTTTTTTTCTTCCATAGAGAAATAGCGGAATATTCAGTACCAGCAAAAAAATCGGCAAGGAGAGCCAATCCGGTGTTACCTGAGATAACAGAATGGATGTGCCGGAAATACCGCTATCATACAAAT
Source organism: uncultured Ruminococcus sp. (assembly GCA_964465095.1). Taxonomy (GTDB): domain Bacteria; phylum Bacillota; class Clostridia; order Oscillospirales; family Ruminococcaceae; genus Ruminococcus_C. Next base: position 3,895 of record CAYXKI010000122.1, on the reverse strand, counting down.
TAACCGGTGCCAGAAACATCGTTACACCAATCGCATTGACCACACCGGCAATGGTCAAAAAGAAAAGATTTTTCAAAGAAAGCGATTGGACTATATGAAAAAGCTTCTGTTTCATCTCTCGTTTTCTCCTCCTTTGCTTTAATACGGTGTTGTCTTAAGATAATACCGCACAAAGATTGTGCGGCAGATGCTCTTTGTGCAGTGTCACCTTAAATATATTCCAATGAATCTGCATCATAGAAGCGCATGATTTCCTCTTTTACCTGTTTATACTTCTTGACCGGAACAGGAATATTCGTGTGGTTAGACATTACAACGCAGTATTTTTTAATTTCGCAAACATGATTGATATTCACCACAAAGCTTCGGTGTACCATTACGAAGTCATCTCCCATAATTTTTCGGAATTCGGAGATACTCATTTTTGCAGTAATTGTACTACGAGTGCAATTGATATAAATCCGTTTGTCACAAGCTTCTACATAGAGAATTTCTGCTGCAAGAATAAAATGTGTCACGCCATCCTCATCATGTACCACTATCTTATCCACAGATTTTGTTGTTTCTAACTCATAGGGGGCATTTTCTGTGTCCGGGATAAAATTGGACAAATGAACATGTTTGATAACCGGTTCCCCACTTTCCAATTCCCAGACAAAAGTACACCGCCGTTCCCCTTGGCTGACATTTTCCATCAGATTATCTGCCGCAATGACGTATCGCCCCATAACGCAGCAGCTACTGCCATCATTCTGTACCGCAACAAACTCTTGGTGTAACAAGTGGCAGGAGGTCATATGATGCAAAGAACTACGCAAATTGTTTGCTGCATTTTCTTTCCCATAAAGCAGTTGCATATAGCCTATCATGCTCACATTCCGATCAAAAAAGCCAATGACATAGTCGCAATCTTTTTTCCAGTATCTCGCTACGCATTCCTTTGTTAAATTTACAACATTACATATCTGACTCTTAACCATTTTTATTTCCTCATCGAATTATTGATTGTTTTTCCATCTAAAACGTTTTTTGCATTCATATTATATCACATTCTATCGAAAAAAGCAATAGGAAATATGTAAATTATTTCTAGAAGTTGTATCTTGTTTCAACTTCTATGCCTTTATCTGTATAAACAAAGGCGACACCGCACAGAAATCACTGTACAGCATCGCCCATATATCTATTCACTGATCAGCAGTTGTCGCATATAGCTAAGATCCAATCCATTCAAGATATTGTCCTGACAAAGATCTCCAGCCTGCCAATTTTCTAAAGTGACCGGTTCTCCCAGCAGCCATTTCTGGAAAAGCACCAGATCTGCAACAGAAAAGTTTCCATCTCCGTTAATATCTCCCTGTTTTTCTTCTATTTCAGGAGGAAGAGAATCTGTTGTTTCTTGTGTAGTTGTCATAAAAGTCGTTGTGGTTGTCGTAGACTCTATTGTTGCAGTGGTTTCTGTTGTGGTAGTTTCTGTAATAATAGGAGTTTCTACGACTTCCGGAACTTGAATTGTATAATTCTCTGTACGAATATCCGCTGTCACTGCCCAACTATTAGAACTATCCTGTACAGAAACCCGGAGGAATGACAAGACTTTTCCATCATAAAGATTCATACAAGTTCCAAGAGGCACTTGAAATTCTACTACGCTTCCGCTATGTTTGCAGACAATCCCGGAAGAATCACTTCCATTAAAATATACATAGCCATTGGACATAAGATAGTACCAATACTTTGAAGCGTCATCTGTCCCCTGCATCTGCAAATTATACACCGGGGAGGTTGCGGTATCCGGAATCGTTGCACAGATATAGAGATAGGAATCATCGCAAGAGAGATAAAGTTTGCTATCGTCGTTTTCTGCCACAAGAGTACGATCGTCCCACTCATATTCGCTCATTACACCATCAATGGCAATATTATCCCGATAGGTATGAAGTATCCCATCTCCAACACTTCCGGCATTCAATTCCTGAAACGTGTTATCTCCACGCTGATCAGAAGCTGTTACATGAAGCGTGCCAAGGAGATTTGCGCCCAAAGCGCTATTGTAGACATCTGCATTGGCAAAAGCGACGGTTCTGGCATTGCTATCAGAATTAACGCTACCGGAGGAGAGTTTCAAGTATACTTTCCAATCCCCCGTTTCGAGATTATCCGGCAATTTCAGCGACAGGCTTTCTGTGGCGGTTTCTGTTGAATACCAAGTGCGATCGTCAATCTCTGTATCTGTAATATAATAATATCCGTCTTTTTCCAGAATTACCTGTGCGTTCTGTTCCTTGATGGGATTTGCAAAGCCGGTATTTTCTACTGTAAATTCTACTGTAGCAACATCCCCTTGTGCCACATCCGCAGACAGCTTTGAATCTCGCAACACAAAACGATATCCAATATGATCCCGGATAAACTGATATACGGTTTGTCCATAGTACGCAGAATTGTCTGCACCGCTAGTATCATAGGTGCTGTCAAAAGTATAGTCTTTATAGAGCGACCAGATATTAGAATTGATATAACTCAGATGAGTATCATACATCTCCTGAATCGCATTTTCCGGCAAATAAGTATCAAAGGACTGGGCATATTCAATTGCACCGGAAAATTCTCCGCCATAATACGTATGAAGCATCTGGGTTTTCATCCACTGAACGGAGGTCTCACGGTTGGGAGAAATAAATGTACCAAGGTCTGTATTGGAACCCATGTACCCATCATTATACAATCCTACTCTTGCAGCATCGCTGTCTTCTTCTGCAACATAGGAGGAAAGTTCACTTGTGGTGATGCCTGCCCAAGTACAGAATGTATTGGGTGTACGTACTGTTACCGGTACAGTTTTGGGAACAATCTGTAGCATTGCATCCAATACTTTCGCCTTGTATTCCAAGGAAGTATATTTTCCGCTGTGCTGTTCCCCCCATGCACCAACAAAGCCACTCTCCACATACATCAGAATGTCCTCATATTCCTCTAAAATCCCACTATCGCCGATTTGCTGAATATGAGATAACACCTTTTCAAAAGATGCCGGTTCCGGATTTGTTTTTCCGCTGGCATCATAGCGAAACCGCAAGGCAACCGTACAGCCATTTTGCCGACAATTCTCCAGCGTGCCACGAATTCCCTCAAAAAAACTTTCATCCAAGTCGTAGTCTGTACCCTCTGTATAGGTCCCATCCTCATCTGTTGTTCCGTTTACCCCGGAGGAAAATGCACCGATATCAATAAACATCAAAACCAAATTCCCGGTGGGAGCATAAACCGGTGTATTTCCCGGCTTACAAGTATACCAAAGCGTAGACGTATATCCTGCCCCGGGATTTTGAATTGTCTTTACCGTTTCTGTGTAATCAATCCCGGAGTCCACAAGTGTCTCCTCTGCTGCGTTTGTTGTCATACAAGGCAATAGCTGCACCATCATTGCAACTGCTGTAAGCACACCCCATATCCGTTGTTTCATCTCTATCCTCTACCTTTCTGCACAGGGAAAATTTTTTAGTGCAATTTTCGTCCTTTTTATTATACTGTATTTTTTCACGTTTGTCAATATATTTTTCGCTTATGTTGCGTTTTTTATTCACGAATGTTCCTACTTTAAAAATGCTTTGTTCGCCTGTCTGATTTTTCCACACGCTATATGAAATTCAACATAGACAAATGAGAAGTTATGTGGTATAATAAAAGCGACACATCTAATAAGGAAAGGAGAAAAACGATGCAACAAGAACTTGAATGGATCAAAAAATGGTATGAAAAAAGTACAACGCCAATTCTCCTATTCTCAAGTGAATGGAATATATTATGGCAGAACATGCCCTGTCCTATGTTAGATTCTGTAAAGGATTATCCTGCTTTTTTTGCACTTAAAGACAATGTCGTTTCCAAGACA
>CAYXKI010000121.1:0-4820 GCA_964465095.1 uncultured Ruminococcus sp. | reverse complement strand
GACACGCAGATTGGTTTCAATCTTCTTTCCCTCCGCAGTTGTCACACTGACAGCCAGAACCGTGTCCTCTGCAATGGCATTGGATGCGGCACTTAAAAACATCGGGATTTTCGGATGATTCTTCTGAAATTTCTCAAGAAGTGGCTTTAATTGCATCATTTGAATTGGATTCATATGGCATCTCTCCTTACTTTTTTGCCTTTTCTTTTACACATTCAAATTCATCCTGGATTTCCTTTGACGGTGACGCAGTCAGAAGAGAACCCACAACGATTGCCAAGGTTGCCACCAAGAATGCCGGAAGCAACTCGTAAATATCCCATGCGCCACCAAGAGGACGAATGCAGAACTTCCAGACAAAGACCATAATGCCTCCTGCCAACAAGCCGCAAAGTGCGCCCCACTTGTTGGAACGCTTCCAGAACAAAGCAGCCAGAACAACCGGTCCAAAGGTTGCCCCAAAGCCTGCCCAGGCAAAGGAAACAATCTGGAATACAGAACTGTCCGGATTCCAAGCGATTACCACAGACAATGCGGCAATCAGAAGCAAGACAATTCTTGCGGTAATCATAGAAGCACGCTGGGACAAATTGATCCGGAAAACGCCACGGAGGAGATTCTCGGACATACTGGAGGAAGCCGCAAGAAGCTGGGAGTCTGAGGTAGACATGGTACAAGCCAGAATGCCTGCAAAAATCAGTCCAGCCAGAAGTGCAACCACAACGCCTTTCTGGCTCAAAAGTGTTGCAATCTGAATGACAACGGTTTCTGCCGCAGAACTTCCCTCCAGCACAGCAATGTGTCCATTTGCGCTGAGGCAGTTGCCAATCAATCCAATGAAAATTGCAACGCCCATTGAAATGACAACCCAGATGGAAGCGATTCTTCTGGAGGTTTTGATCTTATGGGTATCTCCGATTGCCATAAACCGAAGCAGAATATGCGGCATACCGAAGTATCCAAGCCCCCACGCCAAAGTGGAAATGATGGTCAAAAAGCTGTACTTGTCTGCGGTGCCCTCTGTGGCATTGTGAATCTGGGTGAAGCTGAGATAGCCTGCAAGACCCTTTGCATTATCCATGACAGCCTGAAATCCACCGGCAGTCGTTACTCCAAAGACAATCAGCATAATCAAAGCCACTGTCATCACGATACTCTGCATCAGGTCGGTTGTGCTTGCCGCCAGAAAGCCGCCAATGCTGGTATAGAGAATAATCACAATTGCGCTTAAAATCATGGCAACGTGATAATCCATTCCAAAGAGAGATTGGAACAGTTTTCCGCAAGCTGCAAAGCCCGATGCCGTATAGGGCACAAAGAAAACCAGAATGATTACCGCAGCAATTCCCATGAGGATATGTTCTTCATCCCGATACCGATTGGAGAAAAAGTCCGGGATGGTAATGGAATTGCGACAGGTCTGGGAGTAAACGCGCAATCGCTTTGCAACCAGAAGCCAGTTGAGGTAAGTACCGATCGCCAAGCCAATGGCTGTCCAGCCTGCATCAGCAACGCCGGTAAGATAGGCAACCCCCGGCAGTCCCATAAGAAGCCAGCTACTCATATCCGAGGCTTCTGCACTCATTGCCGTAACAATCGGACCTAGTTTTCTTCCTCCTAAATAGAAATCACCTACGTTTTCGTTTTTCTTCGAGCAAGCAATTCCCACAATAACCATAACTGCAAGATACACAATTATGGTGATCAAAATACATATTTTATTGGATTCCATAAATTTATACTCATATGAGTTCAAAGCGTCTTAAACTTTGAATCATACGCCTCCTTTCTATTCTGCTTGATTCTTTTGGAAAAAGGCTGCAAGCGCCTTTACATCCTCTACAATCCACTCTGCCTGATATGCTTCCAGTTCTCCTTCCGGTGCATAGCCATAACGAACGCCGATGCAGGGAATCCCACAACGATGAGAACCGATCAGATCATGCTTCCGGTCGCCAACCATAACAACGCCGTTGGGATGTTCCTCCGGCAGATGCAGGCGACGAAGTGCCAGACGAATAATATCCGCCTTTGTCTCACCCTCTACATGAATATCACTTCCGGCAATTACGGTAAAGAAGTGCGTCAATTGGAAATGTTCCAGAATTTGCAGGGTGTACACTTCCGGTTTCGACGTTGCGACAGCAAGGCGATAGCCTTGGCTTTGAAGCTGTTCCAGAAGCTGTGGAATTCCTGCATAAACTGCATTTTCAAACATCCCAACTGTTCCAAAGCGTTCTCTGTACTTTGACACGGCAAAGGTTGCCTCTTCCGGAGACATCCCACAAAAACTCTGAAAGGATTCAATCAGCGGTGGACCGACAAAAGGCATCAGCTTTTCCTGATCCGGTTCTGGCATTCCGCATTGTTCCAAAGCGTATTGGACACAATTTAAGATACCGGGTTTCGAATCGGTCAGTGTACCGTCCAGATCAAAGAGAATATACGAGAAATCTGCTTGTTTTGCCTGCATACATCAGCCTCCCAGTGCGATCATACGATCAATGCAAAGCCGTGCTTTGGCAATTGTGTTTGCGTCCAGGGTGATTTCCGTTCCCTCGCCATCTTTGAGCACGTGGTATACATCCATCAGCGTTGTGGACTTCATATTCTCGCAAATCAGCTTCTTTGCCAGGGGATAGAACCGCTTTTCCGGGCAGGCGTTTTGCAGCGTTTCGGAAATACTGATCTCTGTTCCGATGAGAAATTCCTTTGCATCAGAAGCCATTGCATATTGCACAATGCCGGAAGTAGAACCGATATAGTCTGCCTGTTCACAAACTGCCGGTCTGCACTCCGGGTGTACCAGCAAAAGTGCGTCTGGATGTGCTGCTTTTGCAATTGCTACATCTTTTGCGGTAACTGCTGCGTGAATGGGGCAGCCACCCTGTAAAAGCTTGATCTTCTTCTCCGGTAGTTGTGCCTGTACATAAGCCCCCAGATTGCAATCCGGAATAAAGAGAATCTTCTCGTTATCCAGTTGTGATACAATCTTTACCGCAGAAGAAGAGGTGACACACACATCGCAGATTGTTTTCAATTCCGCAGTGGTATTGATATAGGCAACCACAGTGTGATCCGGATATTTCAGCTTTACCGCAGAAATCAACTCCTTGTCCATCTGTTCCGCCATGGGACATCCGGCAACCGGACTGGAAAGATAAACCGTCTTATCCGGAGAGAGGATTTTCACGGTTTCCGCCATAAAGCGCACGCCGCACATCAACACGTTTTTTTGTGTTGCCTGTTTTGCTTTTACACTAAGTGCATAAGAATCTCCGGTAAAATCAGCAACTTCTGCAATTTCACTTGCCTGATAGCTATGTGCCAGAATACAGAAATCCCGTTCTTTTTTTAAACGAAGGATTTCCTCTTGAATCTCACGAATTTTCATACTTTCAATCCCTTTCGAATCCGGGGCAGTCTTAGAACTTGTTCTCATCGCAACACTACCCTAGGTTTTGCACCTATTTCGAATAGATACACTTATTTTAGTATACCATAGTTCTTTTATACTGTCAAGCTGTGGGTTTGGTGTTTTTTTGATCGTGGGGAAAATAAGGGGGGCGATTTCCTTTTTTGCTGAAGTGTCGTGTGGTAGCAGGAAATGTGTCGCCTTAAAATGCTTAAATTGTCTAAAAAACAGCACAGGAGGGGAGAAGAGAAAAACAGGGTATTTCAACAGGCTTTCAACGTTGAATTGTGGAGAGAGTACTGAAAAAACGTTCCTCATTGACTTTCACAAGCAACAGATGTATAATATAGGGAGAGATTCAGTGCAAGCAGCACGAGTGGAGGAATTTAAGCGATGAAAAAAGAAGAGAGATTTGAAGTTATTTACAAAGATGGTTCTGAACTTACCAATGATGGAACGCGTCGAATATTACTGGACAAAGAAACCGGTGTGCAGTATTTGCTTTGGAGATCAGGAAATGGAGCAGGGATTACGCCACTGTTGGATTCAGAGGGAAAGCCGATTGTTACAAAGTAATCTTGATTCTATCCCTACAGGAGGACACCATGGAGTTTATCGTGGATTTGTTGCAAGAAAATCAGGATATTGCATATCGACAGTTTCAAAGTAAATTGCTTCCTACGGTTGACCCTGCCAGAATCATAGGCGTGCGGACACCGATTCTTCGGGAGATGGCAAAAAGGCTTTGGAAAGATGCACAGTGTGATGCGTTTTTAGCAGAACTGCCTCACCGGTATTTCGAGGAGAATCAATTGCATGGATTTCTCATTTCCGGGATTGCCGACTTTCAAAGTTGTATTCAGGCGTTGGAGCGTTTTCTGCCGTATATAGACAACTGGGCGACTTGTGACCAGACTTCTCCCAAAGTATTCAAAAAGCACAGGGAACAGCTTTTGCCTTATCTTTCGGTCTGGTTGGCATCAGAATCGGTTTACACGGTGCGGTTTGCCATAGGGATGTTGATGCAGCATTTTCTGGAGGATGCTTTTCAGCCGGAATATCTGGACATGGTGGCGAAAATCCGATCAGAGGAGTACTATATCAATATGGAAATTGCGTGGTATATGGCGACTGCTCTTGCGAAGCAGTGGGAGGCTGCAATCCGGGTGATAGAGACGTATCAGATGGACAAGTGGGTGCACAATCGCACCATCCAGAAAGCCAGAGAAAGCCGCCGGATTTCACCGGAACAGAAAGCGTATCTGAAGCGGTTTAAGGTGTAGAGGGAAAGAAAAAGCGATACCACTTGACGTTGTGGTGTCGCTTTTTTGGGGATAAGGGGTGGTGTTGCCTTTACATTTTCCCACCGTAAACCGGGAAAATACCGCTTGCACCGTAATCTTTG
>CAYXKI010000120.1:0-4830 GCA_964465095.1 uncultured Ruminococcus sp. | reverse complement strand
GCCAGAAATAATAATCCATAAAGCAACATTTTTGATTCCTCCTCTTCTGTTTCTCAATTTGTATGGTGTTACCCCAGAATTTCCCCTTGTTTCAGTTTCTTTCCACGCAAATACTCTGCGGTCTGCATTCTGCGCTTGCCCTCCGGTTGAATTTCTGTAAGCTGCAAGCCCTTTCCATCGCCACAAGCAACCACAAACTGTTCTGCGTCCACAATCGTCCCCGGTTCTCCGGAAACCGCACCGGTCACAAGAGAGCGGTATACTTTCAACCGTTTTCCCTCCAGTGTTGTAAAGCCGGTAATGCCACGAATCAGATTGTGTAGCTGTTCGGCAGGCTTTGTGAAGTCCAAAGAGGACATCTCCTTGGTAATCCGTGTGGCATAACTGGAATCTGCGTCGTTTTGTTTTACGGGGGTCAATGTCCCGGCTTCCAACTGACGCAAGGTTTCCAACAGGGTCTTGGGGGCAAGTTCCGCCAGACGGTCGTGTAACTCCTGTGCCGTTTCCTCCGGCGCAATTTCCAATTCCTGTTTTACAAGCATATCTCCGGTATCCAGCCCCTCTGCCATCTGCATGGTTGTAATTCCGGTTTTGCTTTCGCCGTTGAGAATCACCCACTGAATCGGCGCTGCACCACGATATGCCGGCAAAAGAGAAGCATGGAGATTGATACAACCATATTTCGGCAGTTCCAGCACTTCTTTGGGCAAAATCTGTCCATATGCCATTACCACAATCAAATCCGGACAAAGTTCTCGCAATGTTGCAAGGGCAGCCTCAGCATCTTCGCCTTTTCGAAAAGAAAGGGGCTGATATACCGGCAAATTCTGTGCCAAAGCAGCCTCTTTCACCGGGGTGGGAATGGTGTGATGTCCACGCCCTTTGGGTCTGTCGGGCTGTGTAAACACGCCCACAACCTGGTGGTCTGTCTCCAACAAGCATTGCAGACTTGGAACTGCAATATCCGGTGTTCCCATATAAACAATTCTCATGCTTCCTCCAGATCCTCCGGTCTTACAAATTCCTCTACAATGTCCACAAATAGCTGTCCGTCCAGATGTGCCGTTTCGTGGCAAGTACACTGTGCCCCAAGTGCTGTCAGTGTCATCTCAAACCATGCACCGTTCCGATCCTGGGCACGGAATTTGCACTTGTTGGGACGTACTACATAGCCCCATTTGTTGGGGACAGAAAGGCATCCTTCCAGGACACGCTGCTTTCCACTGGTCTTTAGGATTTCCGGGTTGATTGCCTCTACTCGCAACTCCCCTAGGTGCATAATGAAAAAGCGCTTGCAATACCCCACCTGTGGTGCAGCAAGTCCTACGCCCTCTGCCTTGTCCAGTGTCTCATGCATATCGTCCAGAAGAGTATGCAATTTTTCATCAAATTCTGTCACCGGACGGCACTTTGCCCGAAGAATCGGGTCGCCCTCTTTTACAATATGTCGAATTGCCATCTTTCATTTCCTTTCCCTGTCAGGCACTATCTTTTCAGACGCTGATGTCGCCGTTCATATCCGCATACAAATGCACCTTAGCGCAAAGGCGATTACTTCCGGCTTCTTCCAACGTTGCCTGAATCAATTCCCGATATACCTTTGTATTTTTGCACTTAATCACAAGCTGATAACGATATTTTCCGTTAATTCTCCCATAAATACAAGGCACGGGTTCTAATACCCAAATCGGATAAGAAAATCCTCTCTGGGCAATTTGTCGCTTTAAAACCTGAGAGGTAAACAGTGCAGCCTCTCGTACTTCCTGTTCTCGCATTCCGGTAAATCCAATGACACAGATATCACAAATCGGTGGAAAAATCAGTTGACGACGAAGGGCAATTTCCTGGGCATAAAATCCGGTATATGCCTGTTGGGCAGCCAATCGAAGCACATAATGATCCGGCATACTGGTCTGCAAAATTGCACGTCCGGGCTTTTCCCCTCTGCCCCCTCTTCCTACCACCTGTGTCACCAAGGAAAATGTCCGCTCATAACTGCGAAAATCGCCGGCATACAGTGCCTTGTCCACAGAGAGTACTCCCACCAAAGTCACCTTTGGAAAATCCAGTCCCTTTCCGATCATCTGCGTGCCAAGCATCACATCATAGTTTCCTGCACGAAATTCCCGAAATCGCTCTTCATAGGCATAACGAGACATCGTAGTATCTGCATCCATGCGAAGAATCCGGGCAGTGGGCACGATCTGTGCCAGTTCCTCTTCCAACCGCTGGGTACCAAATCCCATTTTCCGCAGATGTTCACTTCCGCAACTGGGGCAGACTGTGACCTGTTCCTGAGTATGCCCACAATAATGACACATCAAGCTGTCATTGACTTTGTGATAGGTCATAGGGACACTACAATTGGGACAATATACCGGTTTATTACAGCTTGCACAGCTAATAATCGTGTGATATCCTCTCCGATTCAAGAGAAGAAGCGACTGGTTTCCCTGTCTGAGGTTCTCCTGCAAAGCAAGTGCCAGAGTCTCAGAGAACATTCCCTCTTTTCCCCTGGTATGTTCCTCCTGCATATCCACAACCTCTACCTGTGGCAGAGGGGTCTGATTATACCGCTGTTTCATTTCCAACAGCGTATACATCCCTTTCTGGGCATAATAATAGCTTTCCACAGAGGGAGTAGCAGATGCCAGAAGCAAGGGACAGCCATGGGTATGACAGCGTTTCTTTGCAACCGCAATGGCGTGATAGCGTGGGGCACTGTCAGACTTATAGGTTCGTTCGCCCTCTTCGTCTACTACAATCAGTCCAAGATTTTTCACCGGGGCAAATACGGCGCTTCTTGTGCCAATCACAATTTTCGCCTCCCCGGCTGCAATTCGCCGCCAGGTTTCGCTACGCTGTCCCAAAGACAACTCACTGTGTACCACGGCAACCGTTTCCCCGAATAGATTATAAAATTGTCCGACAATCTGCGGTGTCAGTGCAATTTCCGGAACAAGGAGAATGACTTGCTTTCCGCTTTTTACAACCGTATCAATCAGGCGGACAAATACGCTTGTTTTTCCACTTCCGGTGACACCATGGAGCAGAAAACAGCGTGGTTCTTTTCCCAGTGTTTCTACTACCTGATCATAAACCCCTTGCTGTTCTTCAGACAAGACGATCTCCATGGGGTCACGCTTTTGTCCGTCCCCGGTATACAAATTGGAAGAGGGCTGAACCGTATAGGCTTCCAGCACACCGTTTTGCACCAGTTTTTTTGCCACGCCGGCAGAAACACCGCTGAGATAACAAGCCTCCTTTTCGGAGACATCTCCCACCTCTTCAATGAGTTTCAACAGCTTTTGCTGTGTCTTTGTCACCTGAAGCTGTGGCTGAGGGGCTGCCCGTCGAAGCATACGGATTCCGGTCTGTCCATGCACCTTTTCACGCACACGTTCGCTACGATGCAAATACCCCTTTTTCACAAGGGCATCCAGCGTCTCCTTGTCCTCCTTTTCCACACCGGCAACAAGTTTGCGAAATTCTCGCATGGTCTTGGCACGCTGCAAAAAGAAAAGCACATGAGATTCCTTTTCCTCCAAAGGCGTTGATGGCGGATTCTGTTCCAATGTCACCGTTTCCACAAGCTGTACTTGCATTCCGGCAGGCAAAATCGTCCGAATCGCATCGTAATAAGTGCAAAAGGTCATCTCTTTCAACCAGAACACAAGTTCCAACATCTCCCCAGAGAGAATGGGCTGTTTATCAATGACAGACAGAACTGCCTTTAACTGATGGGTTGTCTCCTCCAGAAGTTCACAGGAAAGCACCATTCCCACTCGTTTGGCATTTCCTTTTCCAAAAGGGACAACAACACGAGACCCCACCGGAACTTCTTCCTGAGATACATAGGAAAACAGCTTATCAAAGGAATAGGCAGCAGCACAGACTGCTACCCCCAATTTCCAACACCTTGGCAATCCAGAAACTGTTTCCATTGCTTAATATACAGAGGGTTCTTCTTCGTCTTCTTCTACAATACGATATTTTCCGGCAGCCAATTCCCGGATTGCAGTCTTAACCGGCTTTTCTTCCAGTGTCATCCCTGCGTCGCTGAGTTCTGTAGCAACTTCTCTGGCACGCTTTGCAACGCCGATTACCAGAGAATAACTGCTCTCATTCTTTGTGATTAACTGATTTACAGATGGTCTTAACATATTCATTTTCCAAGCACCTCTTCAAGTAAAGTCTGATTTTTTTCTTTCTGACAAGAAACTGCACGGAGGATTGCATTGACATCCTCCACCGCTTCTGACAATTCTCCATTTACCACAAGGTAATCATACTGGGCAGCACAGCCAATTTCTCTGGATGCCTGTGCCACACGATTTTGTATCACTTCTTCCGCCTCTGTTCCACGCTTCCGCAGACGGCGTTCCAACTCAGAAAGAGACGGGGGCAAAATAAACAGGAAAACTGCCTCCGGGCAACGTTCCCGTACTTTCATAGCGCCAACCACTTCTATTTCCAGAATGACATCCTGTCCCTGCGCCAGACGGTCTTCCACCGGCTGTTTCGGTGTGCCGTAATAATTGTCGCAATACTGGGCATATTCCAGGATTCCATCTGTTGCAATCAGATTCTCAAACTGCTCTTTTGTGAGAAACTGATAATTGACACCATCCACTTCTCCGGGACGCATGGGTCTGGTGGTTGCTGAGACGGAATAATACAGATTCGGATTTTTCAGCACCTCCTGTAAAATCGTCCCTTTTCCGCAACCGGACGGACCGGATACGACAAACAATGTACCTCGCTTCATTTTCACGCTTCCTTTATTCAATATTCTGAATCTGTTCCCGGATCTTCTCAATCTCTGCTTTC
>CAYXKI010000119.1:0-4832 GCA_964465095.1 uncultured Ruminococcus sp. | reverse complement strand
CTCTCACCCCTCATCCACTTCCTGCAACTTCTCTTCTTCCTCCTGCCAATAGCGGAACACGGAAAAGACCGCAGGGTCTACGCAAGGTTCGCCGTTTCCGCTTGCATAGAGCCCGATGTAGTTCCCGGTGAAACAGCCCCCTGCCTCAGTGGTCAGGTATTGGGTTTCGCCACTGCCGATGAGTACCCAGTCCCCCTCTGCGAAAGCGTAGAAGAATTGGTACCAATCCCGGGTGCACTCTAACCGGAACGAAACTGCCTCTCCGTTGCAACGAATCAATGCCTCAATGTTGTGGAGCGTGCCAATGCAACGACGGAACAAGAGAAAGTTCTGCCCGTTGAGCCGTGTCTTGGCGATTTCATAGTGATGCCCCGGATTCATGTAAATGGTCATGCCGGCTTCTTCCCGGTCTTGAGTGGGATAGAAATCCAGCACCGTCTCTGCCACACAGAATATGTGCTCCTGTCGCCGTCCAAGCCATGCTTTGGGGGCATCGTGCCAGAGAGAAACCCGGTTTCCGGAGAGTTCCAAGCCCCTTGGTGTCCGCTCAATCAGCCCTCGCTCCGGATTGTAGATGCAGTTCCACATAGGGTGCATATCCCGCTCCTGGAAATTGTCATAGACGTTGCTTCCGGGGATATACCCCCTTGGCTGCCAGAAAGGAAACTCCGGTGCACCGTGAAACTCCGGCAAAACTGCTCTGTCCTCGCCGAAGTGAAACCATCCGTCCTCTGTTCGCTTGACCGGTACTAAGAATGTCTCTCGCCCCAGATTGTGCCGGAAAGGATAGGCAAGAGGTCGCATTCCAAGACACACTGCCCACCAGTTCCCTTTGCCGTCCTCAAACAGGTCAGCGTGCCCGGCTGCCTTAATGGGCAACGCCTTGCCGATGTTGGTCAACACCGGATTAAAGGGACAGGGCTCGTATTCCCCGAAAAGGGTCTCGCTTCTCGCCATCACCGCCATGTGGCAGAGTTCTGTGCCACCCTGTGCAAGCAAGAGATAATACATCCCGTCAATTTTGTAGAGATGGGGTCCCTCCGGATTGTTGGCTGTTCCTTGCCAGAGAAGATGCTCCTGCCCTTTGGGCTTTCCGGTTTTGAGATCCATCTGCTGAAGAAAAATCTTTCCGTCAGAACCAACATAGTACACCTTGCCGTCGTCGTCAAAGAACAAATCCGGATCAATGCCGGGGAAAGGAAGCTGTACCGGGTCAGACCACTTTCCGGCAGGGTCTTCTGCGGTGACATAAAAGTTCCCGTGGTTGTCCCCGTTGACATTTGTCACAATCACATAGAAAAGTCCATCGTGATATCGTATACTTGGTGCATAAATATTCAGACAATTGGGAGCACCGGTAGTCAGAAGAAACTGACTGCTTCTGTCCAGAACATGACCGATCTGTTCCCAATTCACAAGATCCCGGCTGTGATAGATGGGGATGCCGGGGAAATATTCAAAGGAACTTACAACCAGGTAAAAGTCCTCCCCCACCCGGCAAATGCTGGGGTCAGGATGAAAACCCGGTAAAATGGGGTTTTGTATTGTCATAGTTTTTCCTCCTATGCAAGACAGCAACACTGTGAGAACGAGTTCTAAAGCGTTGCCTAGAGGAAAGACACATTTACGTTACGACGCTGCATTTGTGTCCGCAGATGTGCGATCGCCCTTGGAGCACACCATCTTCAACCCTTGCATACCGACGATAATCAAACCGCCAAGGAGGAAGAAGAGGATGTGGAATGTATTGAGTTGCATTGCTGGCTGTGCCGTTTCCAGGGTGGTAGGACCCATGCAGACAGAATACAGCGAGCCGAGCATCATCCCTAAGACGAGATAAATCATTGCACCTCGATGTCTGGTCAGGGCATTCTGAATCAGCTTGATGATGCTGATAATGCCGGTAAGGACACCAACTCCGAAAACCATCAGAATCGGCAGCATATGAAAATTCAGTTTCATCAGGTCGTGGATTCCACCGATAATGGGGATATACAGCCCAAAGATCAGCAGAAGCGTTGACCCGGAGATCCCGGGAAGCACCATGGCACAAATCGCCACAGCCCCCACGAGAAAGGCGTAGAGGTACATCCAGACACTGGGGTGATCCAAGTTAAAACCATCCCCGGAGATGCGACTGTTGGCAAAGGTAATGCCCACCACAATTGCCAGCCCGATCAGTGCAAAAAATCCGGACTTTGCCTCTTTCCGGAGGGTGTCACGCTCTTCATAAATCACCACAGGGATCGCAAAGAGAATGAACCCCAGAAACAGAGAGGAAACACGGTAAATCTGCGACTCAAAGACATTTGCAAGTACCACAACCGATGCACCAAACCCCAAAATCCAGCCAATTCCTAATTTGACCAGATATTTCAGTGCCTCGATCCGCTGTGCCTTTGTGCCGGAAATCAGTGCGTTTAATGATCCGATAAATTGGTCGTAAAATCCAAGGAGAAAGGCGATTGTTCCGCCGGAGACCCCCGGTACGCTGTCCGCCAACGCCATACAGAAGCCATGGAGCAGCGTAATCAATTTCTTCATCTTTTTGTCCATCCTTTCTAGTATTCCACCTTAATGATACACTTTCCTAAATAGGAATTGGTGTAATTTTTGTAACGCTTTTATAAATTGTTTTTACGCCGTTCACGTTAGTGTTTTCTTACTCCGTACGATTGTTCTTTTGTGGATCTTTTTTGATCTGAATCACAAACAGACCACCTTCACATTTCTCCCGGATGCGTCCGGCAATGGCTTCGTCCATGTAGTACAGTTCCCGCAAGGTAAACTCACTGGAGAGAATCGTCCCCTTTCCACGGGTATAGCGGTCGTCTAAGATCGAGAACGCCACTTCCAGTTCTTTGGGAGAGGGGCTTCTGGACTTCAGGAAATCATCCAGATAAAGCACCTCACAGGCTTTCAGTTCTGCCTCACAGGCTGCCCACTGTCCAAAGTCCTGCATCCGCCGGAACACATCGTACCACTTGCGATACAAGAGCGAGTACCCCTTTTCCATAAGGGCATTGCACACCGCCGTGCAAAGGTGGGTCTTTCCTGCCCCGGACTGCCCGGAGAAATAGAGCCACGGGGGATTTTTCCCTTGAAACGCCCCACAGTACTGGATGGCTTTTTCCTTGACGATTTTCTGCCACGGCATCCGACACACAAAGTTGTCAAAGGTCTTGCTCCCCAGATTTTCTGCCAATCCCGATTGTTCCATGTACCGTCTGCTTCGTCTGGCACGCATACAGTCGCACTGTCTTGCCATCATATGCCCTGCCTTGTCCAGATACCCCACCGTTCCGCTATTGTGGCACACAGGGCAGGACAGCCCTGTCAGCTTGCCCTCTTTGGCGTTATACCATGCAAGTTGCATCTCCGTAAATTCCTCCGGAGAGAGACCACGTCCCACCTCGATGTGTTTCCGGTGTTCTTCCGGGATTTTCTCAAAGAAGTCCATCATCCCAACAATCCCCGGCTTGTCTGTCTGCGGCTGCTGCTCTGCTTGCGGTTGTGTCAATTCCAGTTGTTTCAGTTGTTCCATTTGTTCCAGTTGTTCCATTTGTCTCCTCCTCTTCCGATTCTGAGAGATAATCCAGATATCCCCCACCAAACCATGTGCTTCCATTCTGCCAATGCTGCCAATCCGGCTTTGTTGCCTTATACCGTTCCAGTGCCCGGTGCATTTTCTCGTACCCGATCTTGTCCAGTTCCCGGAGTGTCTTTTTGCTGACCTTAGACTTTCCTCGTTTCAAGGGATACTCTTTCCACAGCTTTTCAAAATTTGAACAGTATTCTTGTTTTGTCTCTTGTTTTATATTCTTGTTTTCTTGTAGGATCTGTAGATCAGTACCCCCCCTGATCTGTAGATCCGTACCCCCTAGGATCTGTGGATCAGTGATCTGTAGATCATAGGATCTGTGGATCATACCTGACGATTCTTTTTTTTCGTCTGCCGACCAGGAATCAGGACAATCATTGACACGAATCCGGTTCGCTCTATGTTCCCCTCTTTCCTTCAGAATCTGAATCACATTTTTCTCCTCAAGTGACTTCAGGCAATTGCTAACATGCCGCGTTGAAATATTCGTCGCCTTTGCCAGAAACGATGCAGAAAGTTCCGCCTCCTCTCGTCCGGAGAAGCCATAGGTATACCGGATCACCACCAGCAGCACCAAGAGTTCCCCACCCCGGATTGTCTCATACGCCTTTTCCAGCACCCCGTTTGGAACCGCCGTATAGCCCTCTTTTTTTGCGTCCAATTTCGTGTCTTGTTTCATGTCCTGTTTCATCGGATCAAAACCTCCTCTCATAAATAGCGCCAAAAGGGCAAAAAGTTGAACGCAAACGTTCAACTTTCATGAAAAGTTCAGATTGTGTGTGGAAAAGGTTTACAGGTTTGGTGGATTGTTGGTGGATTTGGTGGGGGCGTGGTGGGATTTGGAAAGGGGGAAAATTATGAGAGATTTCACCACACCAAGGCTCCCTCGGTTTACTCCCTCAGTCTGCTCCTTCGATTCACTCCCTCAGTCTGCTCACGCAGACAGCTCCCTCTGGGAGGGAGCCTTGGTGTGGTTTTATTTCAATGCAAACGTTCTACTCAAATGCCTCCCTCTCAGAGGGAGGTGGCACGGCGAATGCCGTGACGGAGGGAGTGCACCGAGGGAGTGCACCGAGGGAGAGCACTGAGGGAGAGCACTGAGGGAGAGCACCGAGGGTGTTCTCGTTGCAAACGTTCCACTGGAACGTTTCCAAGGCTTTTGTGTTCTGGTGCACCGAGAAAGGGAGAGCGGTCTTGTTCGCTCTCCCTCGAAAAGCTTTCGCTTTTCTCA
>CAYXKI010000118.1:0-4862 GCA_964465095.1 uncultured Ruminococcus sp. | reverse complement strand
CATAGCAGCCGAGCCTGCCTGCATGATTTTTGCACAATCTGACAAAAAATCTGACTGCGCATCTGACGCACAATCTTTGTGCGGTGTTGCCAAAAAAATCGTGCGAAATCGTCACTCTGTATGGGGCAGACGCAGAAATACTTCCGGTAGACAGTCGAGAATGTCCCTTGGAAGCATTGCCTGTTGGGACAATCGCTTTGCTGCAATATCTCCTGCCATTCCGTGGAGATATACTCCGGCACAGGCAGCATCCCAAGAGGACAGTCCTTGGGTCAGAAAAGAAGCAATCATTCCGGCGAGGACATCACCGCTTCCGCCCCGACTCATGCCCGGATTGCCGGTGGGATTTTGCAGGATTCGTCCGGGTTGTGCAACGAGTGTTCCTGCCCCTTTCAGAACAAGGGTAACGCCATAGCGTTCTACAAATTCTCTTGCGGTTTCCGGACGGTGTGCCTGAATCTGTGGGATCGAATCTCCGCAAAGTCTTGCCATCTCTCCGGGGTGTGGGGTCAGCACCAGATTTGTATGCCCTTTGAGACAGTCTATGCGGTCTGCTACCGCATTTAGACCATCTGCATCCAGAAGCAAGGGGCAGGTTACAGTTTGCATGATCCATTGTACCAACTGACAAGTCTCTTCTGTGTGCCCAAGCCCACAGCCTAACAGCACGGCGTCCGCTTTTTTCAGATAGGGGGAGAGGGGTTCAATTGCTGTCTGATAAGACAAAAAGCCTGCTTCATCTGACTCCAGAGAAAGCCACATTGCCTCCGGGGCAGTTGCTGCCAGCCGTAGGGGATTTTCTTTTACTGTGGCAACGGTTACAAGCCCTGCCCCACAGCGAAGGGCAGCTTGGGTGGATAAAAGGCAGGCACCGGGCATATTCCGGCTCCCGGTAATGCAAACCAGTCGCCCAAAGTCGCCTTTTTGTGCAGCTTTGTTGCGTTCCGGGAAAAGTGCTGCAATTTGCTTTTTTGTGATCTGTTCCATAGGATTGCCTCCTGATATATAGAAGCACCGCACAAAGAGCAGTGTCCTTGTGCGGTGTTTTTTGCGTAAGTGGTTCGTCGCTTATGCTTTAGAACTTGTTCTTAAATCATATCAAGCAGACTGGAACCTGCCAGAATAACGATGTTTACGATCCACATAATGATGCTGATAACAATGCCGATAATACCAAGAATGAGTCCGGCTTTCTGCTTTCCGTTGACACAGCCCTCTTTCTTTGCAAGGCTTGCCAGAACGATTGCAATGATACCCAGAATAATCCCGACGATCGGAATGCAGATTCCAAGCAGAGAAATAATTCCCAGAACCAGTGCAGCAGTAGCTTTTCCATTGTTTGGCTGCATAGATTTCACCTCCTATCATCCCAAACTTCCCTATCTTTCCCTCATAACGAAAAGATACCCCATTATTGTAACATAATTCTTGCTTTTTGTCAAATATTTTTCAAAGGCGAAATCGCACAAAGAATATCAGATGTTCTTGTCCACAAAAGCACCCACAGAATCCCGTACCATGGTTTCCACGGCGTCTTGGGTATAAAATGCCATGTGATGTGTGATGATCACATTGGGATAGCTTTGGAGTAGGTACAAATCCCGGTTTGGGAGAACCTGTTCTCGCAGATCATAGTAGAAAAGGGAGGACTCGTCCTCGACAACGTCCAAGCCCATTGCACCGATTTTCCCCGATTCCAGTGCGTCAATGGCAGCCTTTGTGTCAATCAGTGCCCCTCTTGCGGTGTTGACAAGGATGACACCATCCCGCATTTTCTCCAGTGCATTTTTGTCGATCATGTGATAGGTGCTTTCTGTGGCAGGTGCATGGAGGGTGATCAGATCAGACTGCCGAAAGAGCGTGTCCAGATCAACATAGGTTGCATTGTCTGCCCCCGCTTCCTTTTTGTGTGGCGCATATGCCAACACATTGCAGCCAAACCCCGACAGCATGGAACAAACTCGTGTGCCGATTCTGCCCATTCCGATGACTCCGACGGTTTTTCCGGTTAATTGCTGTCCCATTAAGCCCTTTAACGTGTAATCCTGTCCACGATAGCGCTGTAGAATGGATTTCATTTTTCGCAAACAAGATAGCATCAGCAGAATGGTATATTCTGCAACACCATCCGGTGCATAAGGTGTGTTTGCAATTTGGATTCCAAGTTCTTTTGCAGCTTTTTTGTCAATATGATCCGACCCGATGGTGCGTGTTACCAACGCTTTCATCCCAAGGCGTTGGTATTTTTCCAGTAATGCACGAGAAATCGGTGTCGTAATGATGTTGACATACTGGCATCCCTTTGCCAAGTCTGCATTTTCCAACGTGGGAGATTCCCGACAGGTTACCAGTTCGATTCCGTATTCTGCTGCGTATTTTTCAAAAAATGCGCCCTCGTCAAATTCTCGCATATTGTAAACTAACATTTTTTCCATTGTAATTGCGTTCCTTTCCGGTTTGTGCGTCAGATGTTCTTTGTGTAGTGTTGCTTTTACTCTACTTTTAACAGTATACCACTAAAGGGTGGTAACGTCAAGGTAAATTGTGTACCGGTTCTGGTCTGGTCTCCGAGAATTGGGGTGTGGTCTTCCGGAATTGTGCCGTGAAAACGTTCCCATTCTGTGTGAAGCAGTGGTACAAGTCTTTTGCAATGTTCCAGTGTAAAGTGATAGGTCTGTGTGCTGTTGTCTGCCATGTGCAAGAGAATGACAAGGCGGTTTGTCCCGTCGCTGCGTTCTATGGCATAAATACAGCGTTCTTCCTGGTGGCAATCAATCCACCGGAATCCCTCTTGTTCATAGTCATGACGATAGAGTGCAGGTTCTGACAGATAGAGTCTGGAGAGTGTTTGCATATAGTGGAAAAATGCATCATGGATGGGATACGCTAGGATGTTCCAGTCTTGTTCCTGTTCTTCCGTCCATTCCCGAAGCTGTCCCAGTTCGCTCCCCATAAATAGCAGCTTTTTTCCCGGATGGGCATACATATAGAGATATAACAGCCGTGCTTGTGGGAATTTTCCGTCATAGTCCCCGAACATCTTTTGCAATACCGTTGCTTTTCCGTGGACATTCTCGTCGTGGGATAAGGGTAACAGATATCGCTCATTGGGAAAGTACAACATGGAAAAAGTAAGCTTGTGATAGTCGTTTTTTCGCTCCCAAGGGTATTGTCGGAAATAATCTAAGGTATCGTTCATCCACCCCATGTCCCATTTATAGTCAAATCCAAGTCCGCCGGATTCTACTGCTTTTGTTACGCCCTGATAGCTGGAGGAATCTTCGGCAATCAGCATGGCATCGGGATTTTGCTGGTGTAGTCCACGGTTCATACGCTGGAGGAATGTGACCCCTGCGGGATTTACGCCACGGGATTCTTCTCCGCCCCAGTAAATCAATCGACTGACAGCATCCATGCGGATTCCGTCAAAATGGAATACAGAGAGCCAATAGTTGGCGCAGGATTGCAGGAAACTGCATACTTCTCCTCGTGCATGAATGAAGTTACAACTGCCCCACTCGCTATAGGTGTCCTCTTTTTCCGGATATTCATACAGCGTTGTCCCGTCATAATGGTTCAAAGCGTAGCCGTCAACTGCAAAATGTACCGGCACAAAGTCCAGAATTACGCCAATTCCGGCACGGTGGCAGGTGTCCACAAGTTGCATTAGCTGTATGGCAGTGCCATAGCGTGCAGTGGGACTGAAAAATCCGGTGTTCTGATAGCCCCAGGAACAATCTGCCGGGTGTTCACTAAGGGGCATAAATTCAATGTAATTGTATCCTTGTGCTTTTACATATTCCACAAGTTTCGGTGCGATTTCTTCATAGGTGAACCAACCGTTTTTCTCTGCCGGATTGGTCTTCCAGGAACCAAGATGTACCTCATAGATGTTTACCGGTTTGTGGAAGTGATCTCCTCGGGTTTTCATCCACTTCTGATCGTGAAAGATATAGCTTGAAAGATCCCGGATAATAGAAGCCGTTCCCGGACGAAGTTCCATTCCGAACCCATATGGGTCGCAGTGGTCAATGACTTCTCCATCCGGATAATTCGGCGTAATCCGGTATTTGTACATCTGTCCCGGAATGGCATCTTTTATGGTTAGTGCATAGACACCGCCATCGTGAATCTTTTCCATGGGAAGTGGTTTCCAGTCGTTCCCTTCCCAGATCAGATCAACTTTTGCGGCATTGGGTGCCAAAGTGCGGAACGTTACCCCAGTATCCGAGACATGCGCCCCGAAATAGGTGTGGGCATCAAAGGCATTGCCAAGAAAAAATTGATGGATATCCATATTCTGCTTCTCATCCCCTTTGAGTAAAATTTAGGTGACACCGTACAAGATATAGCGTATAATATATGTTACTCTATTCTTCTTCCCAAATAATTTGAAATCCGGTAGAATAATTCTTGATTTCATTATTTACAGAGTCTAGAATATATCTTTTTTGTATGTCGGTAATGATTTCATTTTCAAATGGTTTTATCCATTTCATCGTAGATGGATAAGCGTCAAAACCACAGGATAAAGCTTCTCCCTTTATAACAAGTTTTCTTCCTTCAAAGTAAGGATCCTTTAAAAACTCAATTAGCAATTTGCTGGTCGAAAAAAGGATTTTTAGTTTTGATGGTGTGCTTTTATAATTCATAGGAATCCTCTATCTTATAATACAATTTAACTTTCCCATACGAATAAACAAATGTTAGTTAGAACTTGTTCTTACTTTCGTGCAATATTTCCCCAATGGAATTGCCTTTAGGCGACACCGCACAAAGACCGCCTGACGGCTTTGCACGTCATCTACTTGCATATTTTCCGTCATATTTCACAAAAATGCTCGTGCATACACAAAGTATGC
>CAYXKI010000117.1:0-4982 GCA_964465095.1 uncultured Ruminococcus sp. | reverse complement strand
GATTGTCCATCAGTATCCTCATTGCTGGCGTTGTCATAAGCCGATTATTTATCGTGCAACAGAACAGTGGTTCTGTTCCGTAAATGGCTTCAAGGATGAGGCAGTAAAGGCAATTGAAGGCGTAAAGTGGATCCCGGAGTGGGGCGAAGAACGCATTAAGGGCATGGTACGTGATAGAAGCGACTGGTGTATTTCCAGACAGCGTACTTGGGGCGTACCGATTCCGATTATCTATTGTGCCGATTGCAAAAAACCGATTGTCAACGATACAACCATCCGTGACATTGCAACTTTGTTCCGGAAAGAGGGCGCTGATGCATGGTGGACAAAGGAACTGTCTGAGTTCTTGTCTCCGGAAGTACAGTGTACCTGTGGCTGCAAACAGTTTACAAAAGAGTTTGACATCATGGATGTATGGTTCGATAGCGGTGTATCCCATTCTGCTGTTATGGAACAGTACGATTGCCTCCAGTGGCCGGCTGATCTTTATCTGGAGGGTGCAGATCAGTATCGTGGTTGGTTCCAGTCCTCCCTGCTTACTTCTGTCGTATATAAGGGCTCTGCGCCTTATAAGGCAGTTTGCACCCATGGTTGGGTTGTTGATGGAGAAGGCAGAAAGATGTCTAAGTCTTTGGGCAATGGAATTATGCCGGATGAAATTGTAAAGCAGTATGGTGCAGATATTCTGCGACTTTGGGTTGCTTCTTCGGATTATCATTCCGATATCCGCATTTCTAAAGCAATTCTGGGACAGTTGTCTGATGCTTATAAGAAAATCCGGAATACTGCAAGATATATCCTTGGCAATCTCGGCAACGGCGATGGTTTCCATCCGGATCGGGACAGCGTTTCAGATGATCAACTGTTGGAGTTGGATCGCTGGGCATTGATGCGTCTTGATCGTGTAATTGAAAAAGTTTACGCCGGTTATGATGCACTGGATTTCCACGTTGTTTTCCATGCAATTCATAACTATTGCACGACAGATCTGTCTAACTTCTATCTGGATATTATCAAGGATCGTTTGTACTGCGAAAAGGAAGATTCTGTAGAACGTCGTGCAGCACAGACAACCATGTATCGGATTCTTAGTGCAATTACCAGATTGATTGCGCCGATTCTCTCTTTCACCGCAGAGGAGATCTGGTCTTATCTCCCCCATGCTGCATCAGACGATGCAAAGAGTGTATTCTTGAACGAGATGCCAAAAACATGTGGCATTTCTGTTGACGATGCTTTCGTTGAAAAGTGGGATTTGATTTATCAGACCAGAATGGATGCAAATAAAGTACTGGAAGAAAAGCGAAACGAAAAGCTGATCGGTAAGTCCTTGGAAGCTTCTGTTACAATTTCTGTTGCAGACGAAAAGGCATATGCAATTCTTTCAGAGGCTGCCCAGCTTCTGGCAGAGGTTCTGATCGTTTCTGAGGTTCGGGTTGAGAAAGCAGAATCCGGAGAAACCTCCTATGTAGTTGCACGTGCAGAAGGAGAAAAATGCGATCGTTGCTGGATGTATCTTCACAGCGTTGGTAAAAATGCAGCACATCCTACACTTTGCGCAAGATGTGCAAAGGTCGTTTCCGAATCATAAGGTGCATGTGAGATGATAATACTTGCATGGATCTTGGTTATCTTGCTTACGATTCTGGATCAACTGATCAAATACTGGGCTGTGCACACGTTACAGTCTGTTGGAACAATGGAGTTTCTCCATATTGGCGATCTGAAAATTCTGGATTTGACTTATCTGGAGAATGACGGCGCTGTATTTTCCAGTTTTTCCGGGATGCGCTGGTTTTTAATTGGATTTACTTCCATATTGATGATAATCTGTGCGTATTGGCTGACTCGTCATGGAAAACGATCGAAGCTTTTGACCGCAAGCCTTACACTGATTTTAGCTGGTGGTTTTGGAAATCTGATTGATCGTATTTTCCGTGGTGGTTTGGTCGTGGATTATCTGGAAGTAAAACTGTTTCATTTTGCTGTCTTTAATTTTGCAGATTGCTGCGTTGTCATTGGAGTAATTCTCTTTGCGTTTTTCTATTTTTTGATTGAGCCAAAGCTTCATCGAGAACAAGAAAAAGAAAAAAAGGAGCCGGAGAATGGCTGAGACATTGACCTTTGTTGTTCCGGAGGAGGCAATGGGAGAACGACTGGACAAGTGGCTCTCTTCTCAAAATACACTGGGTATGACCCGTTCTCTTTTGCAAAGCAGAATGGAACAAGGAAATGTGCTTGTCAATGGGAAGCCGGTTTCTAAAAATTATCGACAGCATGTAGGAGATGTAGTTCAGGTGACGCTTCCTGAACCGGAGATATTATCTCTAGAACCGGAAAACATTCCCTTGGAAATTGTCTATGAGGACGACGATTTGCTGGTGGTGAACAAGCCAAAAGGGATGGTTGTACATCCTGCACCGGGACATACAACCGGGACGCTGGTTCATGCACTGCTTTATCATTGTGGAGATCGACTATCTGGTATCAATGGCGTAATTCGTCCGGGAATTGTTCACCGGATCGATCGTTTTACCAGCGGTCTGCTGATGGTTGCAAAAAATGATATGGCACATCAATCTCTGTCAGAACAGATACAGGCACATTCCTTTACAAGAGAGTATCAGGCTGTTGCCATGGGGCGATTCAAGGAGACAGAAGGAACAATTTCAGCACCGATTGGCAGACATCCTGTTGATCGGAAAAAAATGTGCGTGACAGAGAAGAATTCCAAACCGGCAGTGACTCATTATCAGGTTTTGCGAGAATATCAGCGTGCTTCTCACTTGCGTTTGCGATTAGAAACAGGACGTACACATCAGATCCGTGTGCATTTGGCATATCTGGGACACCCGATATTGGGGGATGATGTGTATGGAAAAGCATATCCCGGAATACAAGGGCAGTGCCTGCACGCCGCAAAAATTGGCTTTGTGCATCCAAGAACCGGGGCGTATTTGGAATTTGAAAGTCCGCTGCCGTCGTATTTTGAAAAGGTTTTGCGTGGATTAAAAGAATAGGAGGCACGAGGATGGATTCGTTAGAAAATGTTCTCTTGATAACAGATCTTGATGGAACGTTGCTTCCGTCTAGTAAATGCCTTGCAGAAAAGGATCTTGCTGTAATTGATCGTTTCCGTTCTCTTGGTGGAAAATTTTCTATTGCAACAGGCAGAACCAGACAGGCAGCGGAGCGGTATATCAAACAGCTTCAGTTAGATATGCCAGCAATTCTCTTTAATGGTGCTGCGATTTACGATCCTGTTTCGCAAACAATGTTAGAAGCTGTCACACTACCAAAAGAAGCAGTAGAAATCACCAAAGCTGTGCTGGATACCTTTCCACAAGTTTCTGCGGAAATTCTGCGGATTGATGGAACATATGTTCCACGAATGACACCACTGGAAAAGGAACACCTGGAAATTTGTCAGGTAGAACCGGTAGTGGATTCGTTGAATGCAATGCCAAAGGATCATTGGCTGAAAGTGCTTTTCACGATTGATCCCAAAGAAATGCAAGAGTTGATTGCATTTTTTCAAAAGCAAGATTGGACACAGTTCGGCGATTTTATGCAATCAGAAGCACGGTTTTATGAAATGTTGCCAAAGGGTGTGACAAAGGGAAGTGCATTGACAAAATATCGTGCAATGTATTCCAAATCCCCGCTATATGTGATAGCGGTAGGGGATTTTGATAATGACTTGGAAATGCTTCACGCAGCAGATCTTGGAGTGTGTCCATCTAATGCACAGCCTTGTGTAAAAGAAGCTGCTTCCTTGGTGCTTGAAAATTCCTGCGAAACCAATGCAATTGCAGAACTCGTTGATCGAATCATCGAACAGTCTTTCAGGTAATATGCGTACAATTGCTGTACGATATCGTCTTATTTTTGTGTGATGAGGTTTTCATCACACAGTGTTATTGGAGGTTCATAGAATGGATGAAATGACCAAAAAAAAGCTACAGGCAACAGCCTGCCGCATTCGCAAAGGCGTAATTGAGGGAACATATCATGCAAAATCCGGTCATCCGGGTGGTTCTCTCTCCATTAGCGATACTTTGACATATCTTTATTTTGCCAGAATGCACGTAGATCCCGCTGATCCGGAAATGAAAGATCGGGATCGTCTGGTACTTTCAAAAGGACACTGCGCACCGGCATTGTATTCTACGTTAGCAGAACGTGGTTTTTTCCCGAAGGAAGAACTCAAAAGTCTGCGGCACATTGGTGCAATGTTGCAAGGACATCCCTGCATTCATATTCCCGGTGTAGATATGTCCAGCGGTTCTCTGGGACAGGGAATTTCCGCTGCATGTGGTATGGCACTTGCAGCAAAACTTGACAATGCTTCTTATAAGGTTTACACAATTCTCGGCGATGGTGAAATCGAAGAAGGACAGGTCTGGGAGGCAGCAATGTTTGCATCTCAGTATAAACTGGATTCCCTGGTTGCAATTGTGGATAATAATGGCTTGCAAATTGATGGAAGACTTAGTGAAGTATGTTCTCCTGAGCCAATTCCGGAAAAATTTGAAGCTTTTGGTTGGCATGTAATTCGTATGGATGCACACGATTTTGATTCCATCGAAGCTGCATTCCAGGAGGCAGAAACTGTCGTTGGAAAGCCTGTCGTGATTGTTCAGACCAGTGTAAAGGGAAAAGGCGTTTCCTTTATGGAAGATCAGGTGGGTTGGCATGGAAAAGCCCCCAATCAGGCAGAATATGAGCAGGCAATGGCGGAATTGGATGCACAATTGAAGGAACTGGAGGGTTAAACGATGGCAGAAATTCAGAAAAAAGCGACAAGAGAAAGCTATGGCGAGGCACTCCGTGATCTGGCAGAAAAGTACCCAGAACTGGTTGTTCTGGATGCAGATCTTGCAGCAGCAACAAAAACCGGGATTTTCAAAAAAGCATATCCGGAACGTTTTTTTGACTGCGGAATTGCAGAAGCAAACATGATGGGCGTTGCTGCCGGTCTT
>CAYXKI010000116.1:0-5051 GCA_964465095.1 uncultured Ruminococcus sp. | reverse complement strand
TGAAAAAATCCCCATCGGAGGAGGTGCAACGTTGGACGTAAGACCGGCAGATATCTTGCTGATGAAAAAACCACATCCTTGTGGAAGCCAGACCATGTATGTGATTCGTGCCGGGATGGATTTCAAATTGCGTTGTACCGGATGTGGAAGAGAATTTATGGTTCCCAGAAACAAAATTGAGCGTAAGATAAAACAAGTGCAACGGGCGACAGATACCGCCACAGAATAAGCGTTAAGTGCGACAGGACTTTATGAAAGGCAGGAAAGCAGGATGCTGGAAAAGCTTCGGCAGATGGAAGAGAATTTTCATGGGATGCAGGAAAAAATGGTGGATCCGGAAATTATCGGAGATAACCAGCAATATGCACAGCTTATGCGAGAGTATAAGCATTTAGAGCCAATCGTAGAGAAGTATCACGCTTTTCTCCGTGCCCGGAAGAATCTGGAGGACGCAAAGGAACTTCTGGATAGCGAAACAGACGAAGAACTCAGAGAGATGGCACAACTGGAACTGGAGAGCAGCAAAGAGGAAACCCAGACCCTCCAGGAAGAACTGAAACGGATGCTTTTGCCCAAAGACCCTAACGATGACAAAAACGTCATTATTGAAATCCGTGGCGGTGCAGGGGGAGAAGAAGCGTCTCTCTTTGCAGGGTCACTGTACCGGATGTATACCATGTATGCGGAAAGTCAGGGCTGGAAACAGGAAGTGCTCAGTTCCAATGAAACAGAACTTGGTGGCTATAAAGAAATCAGCTTCTCCATTCTGGGAGAGGGGGCATATTCTCGTCTGAAATACGAGAGCGGTGTCCATCGTGTGCAGCGTGTGCCGGAAACAGAGTCCCAAGGGCGGATTCATACATCTACGGTAACCGTTGCTGTGCTGATTGAGGCAGATGAGGTAGAGGTGGAAATCAACCCCACCGATCTGCGGATTGACGTGTTCCGTGCCAGTGGCGCAGGGGGACAGCATATCAATAAAACCGAATCTGCGGTGCGGATTACCCACATCCCCACAGGGCTTGTGGTAGAGTGTCAGGATGAGCGTAGCCAGTACAAGAACAAGGATCGTGCAATGAAGATTCTGCGTTCCCGACTGTACGAGGCACAGCTTGCAGAGCAGAATGAGAAGATTGCCTCAGAGCGGAAAATGCAGGTGGGCACAGGAGATCGCTCAGAGCGAATTCGTACCTATAACTTTCCACAGGGCAGAATGACGGATCATCGGATTGGACTGACATTGTACCGTCTGGAAGATATTATGAACGGGAATCTGGATGAAGTGTTCGATGCCCTTGCAACAGCCGATGAGTTGGCAAGGCTTGCCGGACAACAGGAAGAGGCGGAATAAGACTTGGAGACAAAACAGTTGGCAGACTGCGCCGCAGATTTGCTGGAGGCGGCTGCACTTTTACAACAGGGTCAGGTAGTGGGGATTCCCACAGAAACCGTCTATGGACTGGCGGCAGATGCCAGAAATCCGGAGGCTGTCCGACAGATTTTCGCAGCAAAAGGAAGACCGGCGGACAATCCGCTGATTGTACATATTGCCGGCATGGAACAGTTGGAGGAAATCGCACAGGAAGTACCGCCCCTTGCAAAGCGTCTTGCAGAGGCGTTCTGGCCGGGACCTCTTACTATGATTCTCCCGAAACGGGACAGCATTCCCATGGTGACTTCCGGGGGACTGGATACCGTGGGAATCCGGATGCCCTCTCACCCGGTGGCACAGGCACTGATTCGCCTGTCCGGCGTTCCCATTGCAGCCCCTTCGGCAAATCGTTCCGGCTATCCAAGCCCCACGACCGCTGCCCATGTGCTACGGGATATGCAGGGAAAGATTGCAGCAGTAGTAGACGGTGGCGCTTGCTGTGTTGGCGTAGAGTCCACGGTAATTTCTCTGGAGGACAGCAAAACGGTGCGGATTCTTCGTCCGGGATTTGTGACAAAAGAGATGTTGGAAACGGTGGCAGAAAAAGTGCTTCTTGATCCGGCAATTCTCCATGCGTTGCAAGAGGGACAGACCGTTCGCTCTCCGGGGATGAAATATCGCCACTATTCTCCCAGAGCCGGTGTGGTTCTGGTAGAGGGGACATGGGAGGCGTTTGTTCGGTTTCTTTCGGAAACAGAACCGCAAAGCGGCGTTTATGCCCTTGTTTTTGCAGAAGATGATGCCAGCGCCCTCTCTGTGCCATGTCTGTCTTATGGTAACGACGGTGCAAAGCAGGCACAGCAGATTTTCTCGAAATTACGGGAATTTGATGATATCGGTGCAACAAAAGTGTATGTGCGTGCACCAAAGCCGGAGGGCGTAGGTCTTGCGGTATATAATCGCCTGATTCGGGCGGCAGGATTTGAGGTGATACAGGTATGAACAGTCTCGACGGCGTGATGGTGATTGGTTTAACCGGTCAGACCGGTGCAGGAAAGAGCACCGTTTCCAAGGTATTTGTGCAAAATGGATTTCGGTTGATTGACGCAGATGCGATTTCAAGACACGTTGTGGTTCGTGGATCTCATTGTCTGGCAGATTTGCAGGAGTGCTTTTCTGATGTGATTCTCACAAAAGACGGAGATCTGGATCGAAAAGTCATGGCGGACATTGCCTTTTCGGATCATCACAAACTCGAAATGCTCAATACCATTATGTATCCCTATATCATGGGAGAAATTCTGCGGTTGATTCACCGCTTTTCCCAACAGAACCACAAGCGGATTCTGTTGGATGCCCCTACGCTTTTTGAAAGTCGGGCAGATGATTTTTGCGATGTGATTATTTCTGTGGTGGCAGAAGAACCTTTGCGCCGGGAACGGATTATGGCACGGGATCGCATTACCGCAAAAGAAGCACAAAAGCGGATGGATGCACAACTGGATGAAACCTTTTTTCGCAGCCATTCTGATACGGTATTGGAGAATAATGCGGATATTTCCCAGCTATACGAACAAGCTCAGGAACTGTCTGCAAAACTGATCCGATATTATGAAAGTCGTTATGGTGCACGGGTTTAAATCATATAGCGAGTATAGGTGATATCGTGTGATTTTTATGCGGTGTTGCCTATAAATTCTAATTGGAGGAAGAACAGATGGAAAAGAAGAAAACAGAAGCAAAAGAGAAAAAAGAACAACTGTTTTACACCGGAAAGCACGCCGCAGCACGGATTTCCAAGGAAACCCAGGCAGCAAGTGACGCATTTGCACAGGAATATATGGCATTTCTGAATGCCTCCAAAACAGAACGGGAAGCAGTCAAGAATGCGGTAACGCTTCTGGAGAAAAGCGGCTTTGTTCCCTTTACGCCAAATATGACCTTAAAGCCCGGCGATAAGGTGTATGTCAACAACCGTGGCAAGGCTGTCATTGGTGCAGTAATCGGAACTGCCCCCATTGAAGAGGGCGTGCGGCTTTGTGCAGCCCACATTGATTCGCCAAGACTGGATCTCAAGCAGAATCCCCTTTATGAAGATCACGAGATGGCAATGTTCAAGACCCATTATTACGGTGGCATCAAGAAATATCAGTGGACAGCAATTCCTCTGGCACTTCACGGTGTGGTAATTCTGGCAGATGGAACTTCGGTACAGGTGAACATCGGCGAAGATGCAGGAGATCCTGTTTTCTGTGTGACAGATCTGCTTCCCCACCTTGCACCGCAGCAGATGAAACGCCCGGCAACAGAAATTGTACGGGGTGAGGAACTGAACATTCTGGTAGGGTCAATGCTCTTTAATCAGGACGAGGAAAGCGAACAGGTAAAGTTGAACATTCTGCACATTCTCCACGAGAAGTACGGCATGACAGAAACCGATTTCCTCTCTGCGGAACTGGAAGCAGTTCCGGCATTCCCTACGAAAGAAGTAGGATTTGATCGGAGCATGATTGGCAGCTATGGACATGACGACCGTGTTTGTGCGTATCCTGCACTTCGGGCGCTTCTGGATTGCGAAACACCGGTTCACACCGCAGTGACTGTCCTCACCGACAAGGAAGAGACCGGAAGCGACGGCAACACCGGTTTGTGCTCGTCTTATCTG
The DNA here is from genome assembly GCA_964465095.1 of uncultured Ruminococcus sp. Classification (GTDB taxonomy): domain Bacteria; phylum Bacillota; class Clostridia; order Oscillospirales; family Ruminococcaceae; genus Ruminococcus_C. The sequence goes on along the minus strand of CAYXKI010000116.1, from coordinate 1,014 downwards.
CCTTATTTCTTGGAAGATCTTGCAGATTGCTTTGGGGCAAAGGGCAGACACGTGATGAAGTCCTCTCAGTGTCTCTCTGCGGATGTTAACGCAGCCTTTGACCCCACATTCCCGGATGTGATGGAACAGAAGAACTGTGCATATTTAAACCACGGTGTTTGTGTAACGAAATTCACCGGTGCAAGAGGAAAGTCCGGCACATCGGATGCTTCTGCGGAATTTGTTGGTACTGTACGTCGGGTTCTGGATCAGGCGGACGTAGTATGGCAGACCGGAGAACTTGGCAAGGTAGACGCAGGCGGTGGCGGAACGGTTGCAGCGTATATTGCAAATCTGGACATTGACACCATTGATGTCGGTGTTCCTGTATTGTCCATGCACGCACCCTTTGAGGTTGTGGCAAAGTTGGATGTCTATATGACTTATCGTGCATTCAGTGCCTTTGTAGCATCGTAAGGGGGACGGAATATGACCATTCCCAAGGATCCTGTTATGCGGATGAGTTATCTGAATACAAAGCTTCGTGACGAATATCCCTCTCTGGAGGAACTTTGCAAGAGCATGGATCTCTCACAAGAGGAAATCCAGCAACAGCTTGCCGGAATCGGATATCGCTATGACGAGTCCCGGAATCAGTTTGTTCCCGGGAAGTAAAGGGAGCAGTACGAGTAGTTTTTGAAAAAGAGAAAGCGGAATGTGGAGGGGAGATCTCCTGCATTCCGCTTTTTGTGTTTGGGTTGCTTTGTTGAAAATGTTCCACGAAAAGCCTCCCTCTTAGAGGGAGGTGGCACGGCGAATGCCGTGACGGAGGGAGGGAATGGAGGACTCCCTCGGTTGACTCCCTTAGTTAACTCCCTCAGTCAGCTTCGCTGACAGCTCCCTCTGAGAGGGAGCCTTGGGGGTGTTTTGTCGAAAACGTTCCACCGGAACGTTTCCAAGATCTTTGCGTTCTCGTGCGGTGAGAAAGGGAGAGCGGTCTTGTTCGCTCTCCCTCGAAATCCTGTCGGATTTCTC
>CAYXKI010000115.1:0-5053 GCA_964465095.1 uncultured Ruminococcus sp. | reverse complement strand
CGCATGATTTCTGCACCGGAATAGTCCTTTGCAGCGTGCATTCTCTTTCTGGAAGTACCACCACCGTGGGTTGTTACCATGTTGCCCTCTGCGTCCTTATCGAACTCAACGCCCAGTTCATTCAGCCACTGAATGCAATCCGGTGCTTCTGTTACCAGCTTGTACACCAGTTCCTTATCCGCAGCAAAGTGACCGCCGCCATATGCGTCCAGGAAGTGCTGTGCAGGAGAATCGTTTGGCTTATCCGCAGCCTGAATGCCGCCCTCAGCCATCATGGTGTTTGCATCACCAATTCTCAGCTTGGTTACAATCATAACCTTTGCACCGGCATTGTCTGCCTCAATTGCAGCAGAGGCACCAGCACCGCCGCCACCGATAATCAATACATCGGTCTCATAATCCGGGCAGGACAGATCCGGCAGATTGTCCTTGATCCGGCTGTCTGCCTGAAGCAGTGCAACCAGTTCCTTCGGTGCCTTTTCGCCCTTGTTCGGACCTACGGTAATCGTATCAAACTGATCGGTACGATAGTCCGGGTGATATGTTTTCAGCAGGGTATCCTTTTCCTCTGCTGTCATTCTTCTCGGTTCCATAGCAGCATTTTCTGCACGAGCAGCTTCTACAAGCTTAATGGACTCCAACATTTCTTCCGTATACATTCGCAGATCCTCCCTTACTTCTCGATTTCACGAGTGTTGTACATCTCACGAATTGCAGCATCATCCAGTGCCATATTTGCACGGATTGCCTCTTCGCACTTGCCGCTTGCGATTTCCTCTACACGCTCTGCCAGGTGCTCACACTTCGGTTCAATATACTTGCCGTTCAGACGACGTGCCAACATTGCAACCTGAGGATGCGAGATACCAGCCGGGCATCTGGAAGAACAAACGCCACACATAACACAGTCAAAGGACTCTTCTGCACACTTTGCATACTCTGCACGCTGTGCATATGCAATATACTGCATAACGTTCAACTCCTGGGTGCAGGCGTTGGTACAAGCATTACAACCAATACAAGAATAAATCTCCGGATAGGTCTTCATCATCACTGTTTCATCCGGCTTTACTTCGTTGATGTCGTAAAGTTCCTTGATCAGTGGGAAGAAAGGCAGTTGGGTGATATACATTCCCTCTTCTACCTGTGTAGAACATGCCAGACAGGTGTGAAGTTCTCTGTCTCCCTTAATCCGATAGATTGTTGCACAAGCACCGCAGAAACCGTTCCGGCAACCACAGCCACGTACCAGCTTATAGCCGGCATATTCCAAAGCCTTCATGATGGTCAGGCTGGCAGGTACCTCGTACTTTTTGCCCATCACGAACACATTAACCATCTGTTCCATGTGAATTCTCCTTTACCATTAATATTCGTTCGGCAGTTCAGACAACTGATCATAGCGGAATACCGGTCCGTCCTTGCAGACATATTTGTCACCGATATTGCAGCGTCCGCACTTGCCGATACCGCACTTCATACGCAGTTCCATTGTAGTGTAAACCTGCGTTTCACTAAAGCCCAGCTTCTTCAAGCCGTCCAGTGTGAACTTGATCATAATCGGCGGTCCGCACATCAGTACGGTACGATTCAGATCCGGCTGAAGTTCTTCTACAAAACTCGGAATAAAGCCGACGTGACCATCCCATCCCTCTTGCGGGCGGTCGATTGTCAAATCAACACGAACGTTTTCATCTGCCATCCACTCATCCAGGATTTCCTTGTAATCCACCAGATCATCCGCAGAACGAGAACCATAGACGATATGCAGAGAACCGTAATTTTCATGCTTATCCCGTACATAGTTGATAACAGAACGCAGCGGCGCCAAACCGATACCACCGGCAATAAAGAGCAGATCCTTGCCCTTGAAATCTGTTTCAACCGGGAAGCCGTTTCCGTAAGGTCCACGGATCGTTACCTGTTGACCAACTTCCATCATATGCAGCCAGCTTGTCAGACAACCGCACTTTTTGATGCTGAATTCCATGAATTCTGTATTTGTAGGAGAGGAGGTAATGGAGAACATACCCTCGCCTACACCGGGGATAGAGAGCATTGCGCACTGTCCCGGCATATGTTCAAAGACTTTCTTTCCGTCAAGTCCAACCACACGGAAGGTCTTGACATCCGGAGTATCGATACGAATGTCTGTGACAACGCCGACCTTCGGAATTAACATTTCCTGTCTCATTCGTGATCCTCCCCCAATGTCTTCATTACTTTTACGATGTTCATCGAAATCGGGCAACTCTTCATGCATCTACCGCAACCAACGCAGCCGAATTTGCCGTTGTTGTTTGCCGGATAGTACACAAGCTTGTGCATGAATCTCTGACGGAACCGCTGCATCTGTGTCGGTCTTGTGTTTCCGTGAGCACAAAGGGTAAAGTCAGAATACATGCAGCTATCCCAGCAGCGGAACCGCTGAATTCCGTGACCGGTATCATAGTCCCGGATGTCATAGCACTGACAAGTGGGGCATACAAACGTACAAGTACCACATGCCAGACAAGCCTCTGACAGGCTCTCCCACTTTTCCGAATCAAACAGTGCTTTCAGCTTATCACCACCAAATGCATCGGTAGACAGATTCTTCAACGGCAGCTTATCCAGAACTGCCTGAATTGCAGCCTTGGTCTCCTCTGCGGCATCTGCCGGCGCATCTTCCAGCATCGGCAAGCTTGCAAGCAGTGCCTCGCCCTTTTCGGTGTTTGCCTGAAGCAAAACTGCATCCTCTGTCATCCAACAGCTAATATCCCCTGCCGGATTGGCAGCATCAATTCCAAAAACAGAACAGAAACAAGTTTCACTGGGCTTTCCGCAAGCCATTGTGATAACAATTCCGTGTTCTCTACGATTCTGATAATAGCTGTCTACCGGATCAGAAAGGTACACACTGTCCAGGATAGAAAAGCTTGCTGCATCACAAGCACGAACGCCAAAGAGTACAAAATCCTCTGTTTCCTCCCGGATATCGTCTACTTCAATCTGCTTTCCGTTCATCTTGAAGTTTGCCAGACGCTCTACCTGTGGGAAGAAGAAATCCTTTGCACTGCGTACACTATTGACAGCAGTGCTGTACTCTGTACCGGGTGTCCACTGGGTATATTTCACACTCTTTTTCTCATCGGTGTTATCAACAGCCGGCAGATAAAGCTTGCTTTTTTCGGCAATGGCAGCGAACAGACCGTCCAGATTAGAACGTGTTACTTTTTTCATCACTTGCTGCCTCCTTTATAGATGATATTCGGCTCGCAATCTTCCTTGGTGAAGTTTACAAGCGGTGCACGGCTTCCAACCTCTGCTCCCGCCTGATACTCTCCATAATAGGTGTTCATATCCTTGATGAACTTCCGGTTCAGAAGATGAAGCGGAATATGCTGTGGGCATACTCTGGAGCATTCCCCACAATCGGTACATCTTCCTGCAACGTGGAATGCACGGATGATGTGGAACATATTTTCCTCGAAAGAGTCTGCTGCGGCTTTCTGAGAAACGCCGGAAGTCGGGCTGTCAAATACACACTGCTCACAGCTACAAGCAGGGCAGATGTTCCGACAGGCATTGCAGCGGATACAACGGGACAACTCACCACGCCAGAATGCAAACCGCTCTTCCGGAGACATTGCCTCAAGTTCTTCTACACCCACAAATCTGCCGCAATCTTCGTTGACAGAACCGTTTTCGCCGAGCATCTCGTCAAAAACAACAACCTCGTGGCTCTTGCAGACCTTGCAACGTTCCAACAGGCACGCTTCCCGGCTCAGGGTTTCTTCTCCATACATGGTGGAAATCTTTACGGTATCTCCCTCTGTGGTTGCAGACAGAATACCATCTACACCGGCAGCACGAACTGCGTCCGGATCTACCTTTCCATCACAAGGAATGCCGACAATATAAACATTTTCCCGCTTTACACGGTGTTCTGTCAGAAGCTGATTAAAGCTGTAAGAATCGCAGGGTTTCAGGAAAACAAGTGTTTTTCCCTCTTTCCCGGACAGCTTGATCAGATACTTGGACAGGTTGCTGCCACAGAAATCGTGGTAAACAAATCCCTTTTCCAGTTCTTCTGCTGTCTCAAAAACAGCCGGTGTGGGATCATAGACAAACTCACCGTTTTTCCAGCCCAGAACACGTACTACTGTTCCGTCTGCCAGAAGCGCAGCAGCTTTTTTCATCATTTCGCTTTGCATCTCAGATCCTCCAGTCTCTTATTCTCACCAAGTGCAGTTACCGTCTCCACGAATTCATTCATGGTTGCTGCAAACTTTGCACCCTCAGCGGCGGAAACCCATTCTACACGGGTACGCTCTTTCTCAATGCCAAGATAATCCAGCATCGAGAACAGCATGGTCATTCTTCTCCGTGCATAATAGTTACCGGTGGTATAGTGGCAATCCCCGGGGTGACAACCACAAAGGATTACGCCGTCTGCGCCACGCTGGAACGCACGAAGAATAAAGAGCGGATTCACACGACAGGAGCAAGGTACACGAATGATCTTGACATCTGCCGGATAATTGGAGCGGTTTGTACCCGCAAGGTCTGCACCTGCATAGGAACACCAGTTACAGCAGAATGCGACAATTTTTGGTCTGAATTCCTGATTTACTTGCATATTGCATCTACCTCCGCCATAATCTGACCAGTTGCGAAGCCCTTCAGATCCATTGCGCCGGACGGGCAGGCAACCGTACATGCACCGCAGCCCTGGCAAACTGCCTCGTTGACAGAAGCCACACGGCGAATGAGGGTGGTGCGATTGGGTCCACGGAATTCCTTATCCTGATACGTAATTGCGCCATAAGGACAAACACGCTCACAGGAGGAGCATCCGTTACACTTCATTTCATCGGAATGTGCCACGCAGGGGTTGCAAGAAAGCTTATCCTTTGCCAACAAGCCGATTACCTTAGAAGCAGCCGCACCTGCCTGGGCAACTGTCTCTGGAATGTCCTTGGGTCCCTGGCATACACCGGAGAGGAAAACACCGGCAGTAGGAGACTCTACCGGACGCAGCTTTGCGTGTGCCTCGGTGAAGAAGTCGTTG
>CAYXKI010000114.1:0-5078 GCA_964465095.1 uncultured Ruminococcus sp. | reverse complement strand
CGAAGCATCTGATATTCTCTATCAGTCAGCGTAACAGCCGGTGCAATTACAATGGAATCTCCGGTATGCACACCAACCGGATCAAAGTTCTCCATCGAACAAACAGTAATCACATTGCCCTTTCGGTCACGGATTACTTCAAACTCAATCTCTTTCCAACCACTGATACACTTTTCAATCAGTACCTGGGTAATCGGTGACAAACGCAATCCATTTTTCGTAATATCACGAAGCATTTCCTCATTGTCCGCAATACCGCCACCTGTTCCGCCAAGGGTAAATGCCGGACGAACAATAACGGGATAACCAATGGTTTTTGCAAAGTCAACTGCATCCTCAATGGTTTCAACGACCTTAGAGGGAATACAAGGCTGATGGATTTTCTCCATCGTATCCTTAAACGCCTGTCGATCCTCTGCCTTATGAATAGTAAGCGGATCTGCGCCAAGAAGCTTTACGCCGTTTTCCTCCAAAAAGCCCTCTTCTGCCAACTGCATAGAAAGCGTCAGACCGGTCTGTCCACCCATGGTTGACAAAAGGCTGTCTGGTTTTTCAATCTGAATAATTTTCTTGACAACATCCAGCGTCAACGGCTCGATATAAACCTTATCTGCCATTGCCTTATCTGTCATAATTGTCGCCGGGTTGGAGTTGATCAGGACAACCTCTAACCCCTCCTGCTTTAATGCACGGCAAGCCTGTGTTCCTGCGTAATCAAATTCCGCAGCTTGTCCAATGATAATCGGACCGGAGCCGATAACAAGAACCTTTTTTATATCCTCTCTCAATGGCATCTTACTTCTTCTCCTTTTCCATCACTGCAACAAACTCGTCGAATAAATATGCGGTGTCCAGAGGTCCACCATGTGCTTCCGGGTGGAACTGCACGGTAAATGCATTGATCTGCTTATACCGAATTCCCTCACAAGTCTGGTCATTGGCATTGACATGAGAAACCTCACCAACCGATGGATCCAGACTCTCTCCTACAACAGCATAGCCATGGTTCTGACTGGTTACATAAGTACGATGACTTCTCAGGTCAATTACCGGCTGATTGGCACCTCTGTGTCCATATTTCAGCTTTTCTGTACGACAACCCTGAGACAATGCCAGAAGCTGATGTCCAAGGCAAATTCCGAAAATCGGGATGCCAAGTGCAGCAACCTGCCGAACATTCTCAATAATCTCCTGGTTCTCAGAAGGATCTCCAGGACCATTGGAAAGCATGATACCATCGACTTGAAGTGCCTTTAATTCTTCTGCACTTGTCTGTGCCGGAAGAACCAGAACCTCACAGCCACGCTTTACAAGTTCATTCCGGATATTCCGCTTGTACCCAAAATCGTATAATGCCACACGATATTTCGGTGTTCCCTCAGAATAAGTACGGATCTCTGTTCCGGTCACTGACGTAATTGCATTGGTAATCACATACTTTCTGACCTGTTCCAGAAGTTCGTCCTTTTTTGCGTAAACATCTTCAGTAGTAATCACGCCATTCATAACACCAACTTCACGAATAATCCGTGTCAGTTTTCTTGTGTCAATGTTGTAAATTCCCACGATGTTCTGAGATTCCAGGAACTGATTAACATCGCCCTCCATACGGAAATTAGATGGCGTATTACACCACTCCCGAACGATATAGCCCCCGATATAAGATTTTGCAGACTCATTGTCTGCCTCGTTGACACCATAATTTCCAATCAGCGGAAATGTCTGTGTTACCAACTGTCCATAATAGCTTGGGTCAGTCAATGTTTCTTGATATGCTGTCATACCGGTAGTAAAAACAACTTCTCCAATTGCAGTTCCTTTCACTCCAAAATGCAGCCCCTCAAAAACGGTTCCATCTGCCAGAAGTAGATAGGCTTTGTCGCCTCGTTTCAATAATGACATGACACCAGTCCTTTCTGTTTCTTATTCACCATATAATACCGTTTCGGGCATTATACAATTTCTCTATGCTTTTCTAGCGTAAAACCTTACGCAGTGTTGCCTTAAATTACAAGCAGCTTGTAATATCCTCTCGCATACGGATCGCTTCTTCCCGTGCAGCTTTTGCAAAATCTCTTTCGCTATACTCCGGATTTTTCTTCCATGCACACATAATTGCACGAGAGGAGTTCACAATTGCACCTCTTCCATTTTCATCAAAGGCACCGGCTACACCTTGTGCGCCACCGCCTTGTGCACCATATCCCGGTACAAGGAACATGGTATGGGGCAGCTTTTTCCGAAGTTCTGTCAACTGTTCCGGATAAGTTGCGCCAACCACAGCGCCAACACTGGAATATCCATAAGCGCCGATCTGTTCAGCACCCCATTGTTCGCACATCTCTCCCATTACTTCATACACCGGTTTCTGGTCAATCAGACGATCCTGCAATTCCCCACTTGATGGGTTTGAGGTCTTCGCAAGAACAAAAATGCCCTTGTCATATTCTTTGCAGATTTCAAGCAAAGGCTGAATTCCATCTGTGCCAAGATATCCATTTACGGTCAGTGCATCTGCCCCAAAAGGCTCACAAGAAATGCCGCCTACGTCCACCTTTCCAAGGTGTGCCGCAGCATAGGCTGTCATGGTTGCGCCAATATCATTTCGCTTGCCGTCCGTCATAACATACATGCCTTTTTCTTTAGCATATTTTATGGTCTCTGCCAAGGTGCGAACTCCTGTCCAACCATACATTTCGTAATAGGCAGCCTGTGGCTTAATTGCCGGAACAATATCATACAGCACGTTAATCAGAGAGCGATTAAACTCCAGAATTGCTGCTGCTGCTGCCTCTAGTGTGTGCCCATATTGAACAAAATATGTTTCCTGAATATAAGAAGGTACATATTCTAGCCTCGGATCCAATCCTGCAACGGATGGATTCTGCATCTTGTCGATTTTTTCAATCAAACGATCTAACGACATCGTATTTTCACCCTTTCTTCTGCAATGACAGATACTCGCTATCCTGATAGCGCAAAACACCATCGGTAATGGTATAAATCGGCTTTCCGACCAGTGTTTGTCCTTTCCAGACGGCATTTCTCGCCTTGGATTGCAGCTTCTCAGGATCTACTGTCCATGCATATGACAAATCCACCAGCGTAAGATTTGCAACCTCTCCGACCTGTAGCCGCACTTGCGGAAGTCCAAGAATCCGTCTCGGATTGAAAGCCATTTTTTCTACCAATTGGGGCAAGGTCATAAGTCCGGAATGCACCAATTTCAAAGACGCAGCCAAGGAAGTTTCCATACCGATTACACCATTGGGGGCATGTTCAAAATCTGCCTTTTCCATTGGTGCGTGGGGGGCGTGGTCTGTTACAATACAATCAATGGTTCCATCCAGCAAGCCCTCCAGAACGGCTTTTCTGTCCTCCTCCGTCCGAAGCGGTGGATTCATCCGATAATCCGCATCTCTTCCAAGTACGGCTTCTTCTGTCATCAGGAAATAATGGGGACAGGTTTCGGAGGTTACCTTTACTCCGAGTTTCTTTGCGTGGCGAATCATTTCCACGCTTCCCTTTGTACTGACATGTGCAATATGAATGGGAGTCCCTGTCCCTGCTGCCAGAACCAATTCTCTTGCCGTAATCGAATCTTCTGAAGTGCAATCCATTCCCTTGACAGCAAGGGTTTCAGAAGCAAGTCCCTCATTGACGATTCCCCCATCAATAATGGAAAGATCCTCACAATGGGAAATTACCGGGAGATTCTGTGCGGCTGCCTTACACAAAGCTTCTCGCATTCTCTCGCCACACGCTACCGGTCGTCCATCATCGGAAACAGCACAAACGCCTGCCTCTTTCAACGTAGCAAAATCACACAATTCTGCACCTTTCATTCCCTTGGTAATACATCCCACCGGATGTACTGCTACACCAGTCTGTGCAGATTTGTCCAGAATATAACGAACGGTTTCCACAGAATCAATTGCCGGAGTCGTATTGGGCATACACGCAACCCCAGTAATTCCCCCTGCCAGTGCAGCACGTGTGCCGGTGAAAATATCTTCCTTATGGGTCTGCCCCGGATCTCTTAAATGCACATGCATATCAAAAAGTCCGGGAAGTGCCGTAAGGCGTGTACCGTCAATAACAAGATTTGCAGAATCAATCAGATCGACGCCGAATTTCGTAATCTTGCCATTCTGAATCAGAACGTCACATCGCGATGTAATCACATCTTGAACAAGCTGTACATTTCGGATAAGAATGGTTTGCTTCATGCCGACTCCTCCTTTTGAAAGATCTCTACACAGTCAACGCCGTCCAATTCTTTCACCAGAACACGAACCGTTTCCGTCTGTGCAGTTGGTACATTTTTTCCAATATAATCCGGACGGATCGGAAGTTCACGATGTCCACGGTCTACCAGAACTGCCAATTGCATACATTGCGGTCTGCCAACCGCCAGAATCGCATCAATTGCAGCCCGACAGCTTCGTCCGGTATAAAGCACATCGTCTACAATCACAACGCATTTATTCTGAACAGGAAAAGACAAGGTGCTTCTGGTAGAATATGCGCCATCATGGATGCGATCATCTCGATATGGTGTAATATCAAGAGCACCGAAATCCACAGAAACCTGTTCGAGTTCCTCAATTTTTCTGGCAATCCGTTCTGCCAGCACAACGCCTCTGGATAAAATCCCAACAATACAGAGATTTTCTGCGCCACGATTGCGTTCTAAAATCTCATATGTGATTCTGGTAATCGCACGCTGCATGGCGTTGTCGTCCATGATCATTGCTTTCTTTTCCATATGCACCTCCTGACAATTCCTTCACAAAAAACAAACGCCCACCCGAGTATGACAGGTGAGCGTTCACAAAAATTCTGTATTTTAGGATACAGGAAAAGCAATATTTTCTTTTTGAAACGCCTTGTCAACCTCACGGGATCAACTTAAAGGACTCATTAAATGCTATTATACCATAAAGGGGATAATTTGTCCAGCACTTTTCCGGCGTTTCGGAAAAGTTTACGTTTTTACCGGTTGGTGTTTGAAAAATCGTTACGTTTTAAGGCAACACCGCACAAAGATTGTGCGTCAGATGCGCCGTCAGATTTTT
>CAYXKI010000113.1:0-5100 GCA_964465095.1 uncultured Ruminococcus sp. | reverse complement strand
TCGAACTGGCAATCGAAAAGGAACAGCACGAGATTTACGTCGTTCTCTTAAACTACAAGAACGACAAAATCGGCTTCCAGACTGTGGAAGAGATGTTTAAGCTATAGGGAGGAACTTATGAATATCAAAGAAGCAAAAGAACAGATCAAAAACGCCGTTACCGCCTATCTGACCAAAGATGACCTTGGCAGGTACATCATCCCACCCCATAAGCAACGCCCCGTCTTTCTCATGGGACCTCCCGGAATCGGAAAGACGGCGATTATGGAACAAATCGCCTCAGAACTTGGGATCGGTCTGCTGTCCTACTCAATGACCCATCACACAAGACAGTCTGCCCTTGGTCTGCCCCTGATCAAGCACGTCAAGTATCAGGGGGAGGAGTTTGACGTTTCCGAGTACACCATGAGCGAGATTATCTCTTCTGTCTATGAGATGATGGAAACTTCCGGGGTGCAAAACGGGATTCTCTTTCTTGACGAAATCAACTGCGTTTCCGAGACGCTTACCCCGATTATGCTCCAGTTTCTGCAATACAAAGTCTTCGGAAAGCACAGCGTGCCGGAGGGCTGGGTTGTTGTTACGGCAGGCAATCCGCCGGAGTATAACCGTTCCGTCCGGGAATTTGACATTGCCACATGGGACAGATTAAAGCGTGTGGACGTTGACCCGGATTTTGACGCATGGAAAGAGTTCGCCTATGTCACACAGATTCACACGGCAGTGCTGACATATCTGGAAATCAAGAAGAATCATTTCTACCGTGTGGAAACAACGGTTGATGGCAAAAGCTTTGTTACCGCAAGAGGATGGGACGATCTCAGCCAGATGATAAAAGTCTATGAGATGCACAAAATCCCCGTGGATGAAAAGCTTGTGGGACAGTACATCCAGAACAAGCAGATTGCGCAGGATTTTTCCATTTATTATGATTTGTACAACAAGTACCGGAGCGATTATCAGATCGCAGACATCCTTGCAGGAGTGGCAACGGAGGAGATAAAAAATCGTGCAAAGTCGGCAAAATTTGACGAGCGGTATTCCCTTCTGGGGCTTCTTCTGGAGACGGTTATGGCAGATATGAAAGATGCTGACGACACAGAGGATTTGCTGAGGCAGTTGCTTGGGATTCTGAGGCAGTACAAGAGGGATATTTCTGCGAAAAAGAATGCAGACGGCGCAGTGCTGCTTAAAAATCTGCGGGAAGAGCAAAAAGCGCTTTATGACAGTGGTATGATGTCCAAGAGCCTTTCCCAGGCGCGGCAGACCCAGATGATCCGCCTGATGGATATTCTGGACGAGGAGCAAAAGCTTGTAAAAGTGGATTCCACAGGGAAGCCCTTTGCTGTGGTTAAGGCGGATTTTGACAGCAGAGTCAAGCACTTCAATAAGCTTGTAAAGGAAACCTCGGAGCACATCAAAAATATGTTCCACTTCTGCGATGAGGTTTTCCCACAAGGGCAGGAACTGGTGATTCTTGTGACAGAACTGACCGCAAACCCCTATAGTGCACGCTTTATTGGAAAATATCACGTTGAGGAGTATTTCATCCACGACAAGGAACTGATGTTCCAGCAAAGACAACTCGAAATCACAAGCGAGATTGAAAAACTCGAACTTGAGGATTAAGGGCTCGTTCTAAATGGGAAAGGAGGTGAAAAATGACGCAGATAAAGGCGATTGAATCGGCAAAAGAAAAGCAGACAACCTATAAAACAATGATGGGCAAGTATGAACTTGCAATGAAACATGGATTCTACTTTGAGGCACTTCTGATTGATTATGCAATGTTGGAAGACCGAATGTGTGCATTTCTCTGGGCTGCCGGTGTTATGAATGATCCGGAGAATTATAGCATTGGAAACAAAAGAAACAAAGACGTTCTTCGTCAGATCATTACAGAGTACACAGGAAAGAAGAATCCGCAGACACTGAAAAATATCGGTGGTAAGGTTGAAGCAATTGAAGCGTTGACTGATTTCGCAGGAAAGCCTTATGATGGAGAGAACAAGTATCTCATCGCTCTTTGTGAAGCAATGCAGAGTCTTGATCTTGAAAATTTCTCCGATACGCTGACCAAAATTGACGTGTGGAGAAAATACCGCAATGAAATCATACATGCGGCAATGAATAAGGACATAACCAGTCTGAACGACAGCCTTGAAGAAAATGCAAGGCTTGGAATGGTGTATGCAAGAGCAATGGATCGTGCTTCGCAGAAACTGAAGAGAAGAAAAAACATCAGAAAATCGGTATCTATGCCGAAAACAAAAATGTAAATAGGAGGAAAAATAAAATGAGTTTTGAAATTAAAAATGGTGTGTTGGAAGAGTACAGAGAAGAAAAAGGCGAGACAGAGGTTGTAATCCCGGAGGGCGTGACAAGGATCGGAAATAGGGCGTTCGAGGACTGTAAAAGCCTTAAAAGCATTACAATCCCGGAGGGCGTGACGAGTATCGGAATAGGTGCGTTCTTTGGCTGTTCAAGCCTTACAAGCATCACAATCCCGGAGGGCGTGACGAGTATTGGAGATGAGGCGTTTTGGGGCTGTTCAAGCCTTACAAGCATCACAATCCCGGAGGGCGTGACGAGCATTGGAATGGATGCATTCGGCGAAACAAAATGGCTTGAAGAATATCCGGATGATATGGTGATTATCAATCACATTCTTTATAAATATAAAGGAAACGCAGAAACGATAGTAATTCCAGAGAGTGTAACAAGTATTGGAAGACGTGCGTTCAAAGACTGTTCAGACCTTACAAGTATCACAATCCCGGAGAGCGTGACGAGTATCGGAGGGTTTGCGTTCTGGGACTGTTCAAGCCTTACAAGCATCACAATCCCAGAGGGTGTGACGAGTATCGGAGAGGGTGCGTTCAGGAACTGTTCAAGCCTTACAAGCATCACAATCCCGGAGAGCGTGACAAGTATCGGATACCGTGCGTTCTATGGCTGTTCAAGCCTTACAAGCATCACAATCTCGGAGAGCGTGACGAGTATTGGAGAGGATGCGTTCGAGGGCACAAAATGGCTTGAAGAATATCCGGATGATATGGTGATTATTAGTCACATTTTCCTTGAATATAAAGGAAAGGCAGAAACAATTGTAATTCCGGAGGGCGTGACGAGTATCGGACAGAGTGCGTTCGAGGGCTGTAAAAGCCTTACAAGCATCACAATCCCAGAGGGTGTGACGAGTATTGGAAAGAGTGCGTTCGAGGGCTGTAAAAGCCTTACAAGTATCACAATCCCGGAGGGCGTGACGAGTATCGAAGAGAGTGAATTTAAAGACTGTAAAAACCTTATAAGTATCATAATCCCGGAGGGCGTGACGAGTATCGGAGAGTACGCGTTCTATGGCTGTTCAAGCCTTACAAGTATCACAATCCCAGAAAGCGTGACGAGTATCGAATGGGGTGCGTTCGAGAACTGTTCAAGCCTTACAAGCATCACAATCCCGGAGGGTGTGACGAGTATCGATGACTTTGCGTTCAAGGACTGTTCAAGCCTTACAAGCATCACAATCCCGGAGGGCGTGACGAGTATTGGAGGGGATGCGTTCTACGGCTGTTTAAGCCTTACAAGTATCACAATTCCGGAGAGCGTGACGAGTATCGGGAAGAGTGCGTTCTATTTCTGTGAAAGCCTTACAAGCATTACAATCCCGGAGGGTGTGACGAGTATCGGAGATATGGCATTCAGGGGCTGTTCAAGCCTTACAAGCATCACAATCCCGGAGAGCGTGACGAGTATCGGAGAGAGTGTATTTGAATGCTGTTATAGCCTTACAAGTATCACAATCCCGGAGGGTGTGACGAGTATTGGAGAGTGTGCGTTCAGGTACTGTTCAAGACTTACAGATCTCATTCTGAATAATAAGGGTGGATTAAAAGTTAATGTAAAAGAAATATGTGAAGCTGATGAGTATATAAGTGTAGACGAAGCTATTGATATGCTTTCCACAAAAGATTTTTCCAGAAAGCTTAGTCACAAGGTGAAATTCAAGCTGATTATGGACTACTTTTTCGAAACCAATGACGAGGACGCAAAAGCGTACCTCAAGAAGAACTTTGTCAGAATTATGAAGCAGGCAATCAAAAACGGCGACTTGGAGCTTGTAAGCAAGCTTCTGGAAAAGACCGATTTCGTCACCAAGAGAAACATCGACAAGTTCATCGAACATGCAATCGAAAAGGAACAGCACGAGATTTACGTCGTTCTCTTGAACTATAAGAACGACAAAATCGGTTTCCAGTCTGTGGAAGAGATGTTTAAGCTGTAATCATTGCCACGGTATTGCAGGATGAAAATGTAATGCCTGTTTTGTGTAGTAGTACACTGTAAAGGCAAAAAGAAAGCCCATAGAAACACTGATAGAATGTTTCTATGGGCTTATTATTTATTCAACACCCAAAGCCTTAAATACCGCATCTTCTGCACTCTGATAAAAGATAATGCTGAAATTCCCCATAAGTTCGGGAGGGACAATTGCTAAATCGGCAGCGGATGTTATAGGCAACAACACTTTTTTTGCACCGCTGTCAAGACAAACCTGTAAAGAATCAGCAAGATTTTCAGCTTTAATAAGGGTTCCGCTTATGCTGATTTCACCAAGAACTGCCATAGATGGGAGCGCAGGCTTTCCCAAAGCAATAGAACACAACGCAATCAAGGTTGCGATAGAGAGCGTAGGAGTAATGCCTATGCCTTGCAAGTCTTGATAATTTATAATATAGTCCTTATTGGCAATGTCAATGGCAGAACTGATACGCTTGCCGTTAGCTTTCAGAAAGTTATACGCTGTATTAACTGCTTCCTTTGCTTCACGGTCACTACCGAGACCTGTTTTCTCAAACTTTCCGTTTCCCGGTAATACCTGAGATTCCAGTCGAAAGACTCCAAGCATTCCCGATTTTCCTCTTGCTACTGTATAAATTTGTCCGGGATTGCAAATACCTTCCGGAATCAATTTTCCTCCGCCTTGTTCGGGAACGGAAACATAATGCTCTTCAAATGTGTCGTTATCAATATAAGAGAAATTCACATCGTAAAATTCCATACCGCCGAGTTTTTTTAGCTGTTCCTTAACTCTTCTTC
>CAYXKI010000112.1:1495-5171 GCA_964465095.1 uncultured Ruminococcus sp. | reverse complement strand
GCGTTGAAAAAGCTCACCATACGACAGTATGCTTTCGCTTCTTCGCCTTGCCCTCATCAAAATTGTGCTCGAAAATCCATGCACAAATCCTATGAGAACAAGTTCTGAAAATTCAGTGTGAGAACGTATTATTCCTTTGCTTTTCCGCATTTTCCGCAATCAGAACAGCCATTGCAAAAGGCTCTGCTGCCACAGGTGTCACATCGTGCACAAAAATGGGGCTCGTATAAGAGCCAATCCGGAATTTCTCGCCCAAAGGAATCATAATAATGATAGATGGCTTTTTTTCCCTGATAACTCATGTTGGAGCGGAACGCCATCTGGGACTGGATTTCCTTGTTGGGGAGAATGTAGAGTTTGCGATCCTTGACAAAACGAGTTCCGGTTTCGAAAAAGTGAAAGGTTACATTCTGTGCTTCGCAGGCACGCCGGAGCTTTTGTACCCATGCAAAATTGCAGATCCGTGCTCCGTCATAATTTTCCCCACCACAGCCCACTTGTTCAATTTGTCCGGATTGGAGATAGGGCTCTAGGTGAATTTCCTCTAATAGTGGGGCACAGTTGATCCCTTTGTGCAAAAAAGGCAACTCTAATAAAATCGGAATTCGCTGATCTGCCCGACGCTGATTTTCACAGGTCACATTAAAGAAGATGTTTTCCCATCCCTCGCCCCAGTCCTTTGGCAGGCAGTCTTTGACTCGTTCCGGACGCTTTGTCAGCAGATAAAACTTTACGTCGCTGCGGATTCGCATAATCTCCCACGCAGCCTCACGCCACGGGTCGGCTTCTTCCAAAAAGAAATCTGAGGTCATACAGACCATAAGCATTTCTCCGGATTGTACTTTATATTGTCCTTTTCGGTTTTTGTGAAGCGGATAATCGAAATTTTGCTTGGTGCGATAAATTTTCGAGCCGTCTTGCTGTCGCATCCGATCCAGAAAGTACATATAACAGTTTTCGCACCCCTCGCTGATTTTCCGACAGCCATGCCAAGGATTCCAGATGTTGTGCATGATTTAACAATCCTCCTTGTTGTGTTGTTGTTTTGTTGTTTTGTTTGTCACTGGTTTATTGTAGCATATTTTCTCCGAATGGTCGTGAACATATCTTGAACAATCGAGGCTTCCAAAATTCTCTCTGGTTTTGACTTTACAGGAATGCATTTTCTCTTCCGGATTTTACAGGAAACTTCATAAAACTTCTTATTTTTCATCCGGGTAAAAGGCTGCTTTTTGGGGGCTTTGGTTTCCCTCTTCGTCGAATAAAATAAAATTTTATCATTTAACAAATGGATTTTACGCTGCCTGCTGTTTTTCTTTTGCGATTTTGGTATGCTGAAACTTTATTTATCAAAAACCAAATTCAAAATGCTTGACAGTTCTCTTATGCTGTGATATAATAATTATCGTTGCAGCGCTGGTGTAGCTCAGTTGGTAGAGCAGCTGATTTGTAATCAGCAGGTCGGGGGTTCAAGTCCGTCCACCAGCTCCAATATATATTTTCTATAATATATACTCAAGGGGGAGTTCCCGAGTGGCCAAAGGGGGCAGACTGTAAATCTGTTGCTTCTAGCTTCGATGGTTCGAATCCGTCCTCCCCCACCAAAGAACAGACAAGCTCATCTGAAGTTTGTCTGTTTTTTATTGCCATGAAAAATGATAATGAAAAATGGTAATAAAGAAAAGCAATGTGATCGAGTTTTCGGCAAGTCTATGCGAGAATCGTCTTGCAGGAGTTGCCATAGGTTCTGAGAGAGAAGAGGAAAAAGGTTTTATGGTACGAGAGGATTTAAGAAACGTTGCGATTATCGCCCACGTTGACCATGGTAAGACAACTTTGGTAGATGAGATGTTAAAGCAGGGCGGTGTATTCCGTGAGAATCAGGCTGTGGCAGAGCGTGTCATGGACTCTAACGATCTGGAACGTGAGCGTGGTATCACAATCCTGGCAAAAAACACATCCGTTCGCTATGGGGATACCAAGATCAATATTATTGA
The DNA here is from genome assembly GCA_964465095.1 of uncultured Ruminococcus sp. Taxonomy (GTDB): domain Bacteria; phylum Bacillota; class Clostridia; order Oscillospirales; family Ruminococcaceae; genus Ruminococcus_C. The sequence goes on along the minus strand of CAYXKI010000112.1, from coordinate 3,174 downwards.
TACCCCCGGACACGCAGATTTCGGTGGCGAAGTAGAGCGTGTTCTGAGCATGGTAGACGGTGCACTTTTGCTGGTCGATGCCGCAGAGGGTCCTATGCCCCAGACAAGATTCGTTTTGTCCAAGGCACTGGAAATGAACCTGAAAATCATTGTGGTTGTCAACAAGATTGACCGCCCGGATGCACGTCTGGATGAAATTGCCGACGAGGTTCTGGAACTTCTGATGGATCTGGATGCAAGCGAGGAACAGTTGGAGAATACGCCGTTTTTGTATTGCTCCGGCAGAACCGGTACCGCAAGCTTTGATCCCCACGAAACCGGAACAGATTTAAAGCCTCTGTTTGACACCATTATGTCTTATGTAGATCCGCCAAAGGGCGAGGAAAACGAGCCGTTGCAGATGCTGATCTCCTCTATTGACTATAATGAATATGTTGGTAGAATCGGCATCGGCAGAATTGCAAGAGGAACCATTCAGGTGGGACAGCAGGTACTCCTTGGAAATTATCATGACCCGGAGAACGCAAGAAAGAACAAGATTGTTTCTCTGCTTCAGATTCAGGGCTTACAGCGTGTTCCGGCAGAGTCTGCTTCTGTGGGGGATATTGTCTGGATCAGCGGAATTGAGAACATCTCCATCGGTGACACCGTCTGTGCACCGGATGCATTTGAGCCACTGCCTTTTACAAAGATCAGTGAGCCTACGGTAGAGATGACCTTTAGCGTCAACGACAGCCCCTTTGCAGGACAGGAGGGCAAGTTTGTCACCTCTCGTCAGCTTCGGGATCGTCTGATGCGGGAACTGCTCCGGGACGTTTCTCTCCGTGTGACAGAAACAGAGAGCACCGATGCGTTCCGTGTTGCAGGCAGAGGGGAAATGCACCTGTCCATTCTCATTGAGAATATGCGTCGTGAGGGCTATGAACTTGGCGTTTCCACTCCCCACGTTCTGTATCGTGAAGTAGAGGGCAAGCGTTATGAGCCCATTGAGGAGTTGTCCATTGACGTTCCGGAAGAATGCGTTGGCTCTGTAATGGAAAAGCTTGGGGCAAGAAAAGCAGAACTTCAGGATATGCACCCACAGGGCAGCCGTACTCGTCTGACGTTCCTGATTCCCTCCCGTGGACTGTTTGGGTATAAGAGCGAATTCCTGACAGATACCAAGGGTGAGGGCATTATGAGCAGCGTGTTCTATGAGTATGCACCTTATAAGGGGGACATTCCCAGAAGAAGCGTTGGTTCGCTGATTTCCTTTGAAACCGGAGAAGCTGTAACTTACGGTCTGTACAATGCACAGGAGCGTGGTTCTCTGTTTATCGGTGCAGGCGTTCCGGTTTATGAGGGCATGGTTGTCGGTGCATCTCCTAAGGCAGAGGATCTTGTGGTGAATGTCTGCAAGCGGAAGCACCTGACCAACACCCGTGCAAGCGGTAGCGATGACGCACTGCGTCTTGTTCCGCCGAGAAATCTCAGCCTTGAGGACTGTCTGGAATTCTTGGCAGAAGATGAACTTCTGGAAGTGACACCTAAGTCTCTGCGTATCCGCAAGCAGATTCTCAGCAATCAGCAGCGTGCAAAGATGCGTGGCAAAATCAAATAAGACAATAGCAAGTTCTAAGAACTTGTTCTAAGACAACATGATACCATAAAAAACCCTTTTTCCGCCCGTTTTGTTAGGA
>CAYXKI010000112.1:0-1395 GCA_964465095.1 uncultured Ruminococcus sp. | reverse complement strand
AGAGAGGAATTGATTATGAAACAAATTTGGAAGAAAGCCCTTTGGGCAATGCTGCTGACCGCAGCGTTTACCGCAAGTGTTACCGGTTGTGGAACGACAGATTCCACAGAGGACAGCAGCACACAGCCTGTTACCACAGAAGAAGTGTCTACCCCTGACAGCGAAACTACTGATGAGGGAGACGGTGCAGAAAGCGACACCGCAGAAGAAGGGGTATACCTTTATTCTGTCAATGAGGATGGTACGGTTTCCATTACTGGCTATGAGGGAGACAATACAAGTCTGATTGTTCCCTCTACCATTGACAGCTATGTGGTTTCCGGTATCGCAGACCATGCTTTTGAAGCACAGTGGGATCTTGTTAATGTGATTCTGCCGGAGGGGATCACCTATATCGGAGAGAGTGCCTTTATGGATTGCTCCTCTCTGGTTGCAATTACAATTCCGGAAACTGTATCGGAAATCCGCCGTGCAGCTTTTGCCGGCTGTTCCGGGCTTACGGAGGTATCCTTGCCGGCTTCTGTTTCCACTGTGATGGAGGAGGCATTTACCGGCTGTGCAAGTCTTACAAGCCTGACGGTTTCCAATGCAGATCTGGCATATGAGAGTTGGGGACTTGAGGATCTGGATGCAAACGCCCTTGTGATTGGTTGCCCTGCCGGTTCTCTGATGGAGCGTTGGGCAAACGAAAACGGCTTTACCACACAAACCTTATCTTGAGAAAGGCAAATTCTATGAAAGCAATTTGGAAAACAACACTGGCACTTTTTCTGGGAAGCTTATTGGCTTTTTCCACTGTTGGTTGTGGAAAATCCACAGAGAGTAGCAGCGATGCAGAAACCACGGACACGGAAGTACAGGAAGTGACAGAGTCTGATCCGGAGGCAATGGACTATACGCTGGATTATGACAGTGAAAGCGTACCGGACGATCTTGCAAAGACCATTGCCCTTTACTTCTACGCCATTGACACCCAGAACTATGATTTGTATCTGGAGCAGATCAATTCGCTGTACCAGACCAATATGGAGACGTGGTTGCAAGAGAATTATGGCTATGGGATGGAAACCGGGTTTGAGCAATATCACCAGACCCTGGTAGATTATGCCGGGACAGAGGAGTATACCATTACCGGAATGTCTTTTGCCATGGCAGAAGAAGCACTTGCAGATGATTTTGATGAGGGAACAGATTTCACAGGGGAATATCTGGACACCTATAGCGAGGTGTTCGGAGAGGACTTTACCACACAACTGGAGGAGGAATCCACCGGGATTTATGATGTAGCAGTTACCATGACAGGTGTGGACGGAGATGGCAACGATATTACCATTCTGAGCGGTCTGGAACTTCTGGTTGCAGAAACAGACGGTAGCTTTGGAATTTTAGGATAAG
>CAYXKI010000111.1:0-5180 GCA_964465095.1 uncultured Ruminococcus sp. | reverse complement strand
GAAAGGATTTTATAAAGCAAAGGTGATTAAGTGGATGGTTTGAATTATTAATTGAGATTTTTTCTGCACTATTCATGAGAAAATATACGTTTCTAAATGATTAAAATCAAACTACGCCTAGGGAATTAGTCTTCAGGAAAATAGATACCTGCACCATAATTTCCCTGATATTTTTCCTTTTCAGATTCCTTGGAAAGCCAAATCATATACAGTCCATTTTCATCTGGAGATTCCGTATTCGATGTTTCTATAAAAAACAAATCATAAGTTTCCACATCTGTTATAACTGTATAATCTGCTTTTATAGTAACCTTTCTATTCTTACCATTAAGATTTTCGTCTGTTGCGAGTGAATTGTCTACAGATTTTAATTCACCTTTATAGCAATTCATGATATACACAATGCTTTCATCAAGATTTTCTATTTCCTCGAGAGCCTGTTTAGAAAACATTGACTTGATTGCTTCTTTGTCCTTATTTTCCAAAGCAGAAATAATGCCATCAAATCTTTCTTCTGCTACTTTATCCAGACTATCATCTTCCAACCAATTTTGATGAGGATATGATGAGCAGCCCGAAAGAGACGCAACAAACGCAATTACTGAAATAATCATACTAAATATCCGCATAAATTTGTATCCCTTCTTCACAACTACCATTTGAGCCTCGCTTTATAATCATCATAAAATTCCCATTCTGAATACTTGCCATCATTGAACTTCTTTTCAAAACTTTCCCATAAATCTTGTTGATTTGAAAAATCTATGGTCACAGTTGCAACCACATCAGTTGCTTGAAGATTTTGCTCATTAGCATTAAGGCAACACCGCACAAAGATTGTGCGGTGTTGCCTTTATAATCCGGCTTCCCAATCCCAATTATACACTTCCAGATCCGGGAGGTGATAGGGAACAAGCTGATAAACACAGTGATGCAGCCAATTGGAAAATAAAAGGTTTGCACTACAGCCCCAACTGAAATGCGGTTCATTCTTTGGGTCGTCCCCTGGGAAATACCCATAGGGCAGTGCAATGTCCAGTCCTTTTTCTGCATCTCGCAGATATTCCTCTTGTAAGGTATAGCGGCTGTATTCCGAATGTCCGGTAATAAAGTATTGCCGTCCATTGGTATTTGCGACAATATGCACCCCGGAAAGCGGAGATTCTGTCAGAATCCGTAGCCGTTCTACTTTTTCAATATCCTCACGATGCACCTCAGCGTGTCTGGAGTGAGGGGCTTGGAACACATCGTTAAATCCACGAAGAAGCTGACATTTCGGCTCTAGAACATGCTGTGGGAAAACACCAAACATCTTCTCCGGTAGATTATATTTCGGTACGCCAAAGTGGTAATACAACCCGGCAAGGGCTGCCCAGCAAATATGCATTGTCGAGAACACATGCTGTTTTGTCCACTCCATAATCGTACAGATTTCCTGCCAATAGTCCACCTCTTCAAATTCCAGATGTTCTACCGGTGCACCGGTAATGATACAGCCATCATAATATTGATCCTGAATCTCCGAAAAGGTACGATAAAAGGTTGCAAGGTGATTCTGCGATGTATTCTTACTGATATGACTTGTTACATGGAGAAACTCCACATTTACCTGCAAAGGCGTATTACTCAGCAATCGTAAAAACTGACACTCTGTTTCGATTTTTTTTGGCATCAGATTGAGTACCAGCACACGCAATGGACGAATGTCCTGGTGGGCTGCCCGATCAATATCCATGACAAAGATATTTTCCTCCGCCAGAATCTGATGTGCCGGCAGATCCGGCGAAATACAAATCGGCATGACTTTTTCGGCAACCCTTTCTTACTAGGTTGCCTCCCTCCTTTTTTACTTTAGGCGACACCATACAAAATCGCCAGATGTTCTTTGTGCGGTATCGCCTCTAGCGTCTTCCTTTTTTGGAACTGCCGGTAGATTCCTCTGTTCCCATGGCATTTCGCAGGGCACGAAGTTCCTCTGCCGTCAGATCACGATAGGTGCCGGGTTTCAACATTCCAAGTTTTAAAGGACCAATGCTGGTTCGACGAAGCCGTGCCACTTCCAGTCCGACAGATTCACACATTCTACGAATCTGGCGATTCTTTCCCTCGTGAATTGTCATAAGTAGTACCACTCTGCCCGGTTCTTTTGTCTTTACAACAACTGTAGCAGGCTGGGTCATTTTCCCATCCAGTTCCATGCTTCCGGACAAAGTAATCAACTGTTCTTCTGTCACATCCGGACGAACCGTAACACGATAAGTTTTGCTGATGTGTCGACTTGGATGCACAATGCCGTTGGCAAATGCACCGTCATTTGTCAGCAGAAGTAACCCTTCAGAATCTTTATCCAATCGTCCAACGGGGTAAACACGTTCCTCTACATCCGTGAGAAGATCCATCACGCACCGTCTGTCCAATTCGTCAGAAGTTGTGGTAACATACCCTCTTGGCTTATACAGCATCAGATAACGATACTGCTTCTTTCTGGGCAGATAAACCCGTTCCCCGGAAACGGTAATCACGTCCTGTCCGGTTGCCTTATCTCCAAGCTTTACCGGATGTCCGTTTACCTTGACCTTTCCCGCAGAAATCAGCGCCTCTGCTTTTCTTCTGGAACAATAGCCGGCATCTGCCAGCAATTTTTGAATTCGAATCTTTTCCACGTAAATCCTAACTCCTAATCCTAAGTCGCCCTGTGCACGAAATCGCACAAAACGCCTCTTTTATCGTTTTCCAAAGCCGTTTCCATTTCGATGAATGGGGCTTTTCTGTTTCACGCTCTGTAGACTGTTGCAAAACAGCTTCCCCTGTGCAAAGGGTTCCTGTTGCCACTGCCCTGCCTTGATAGTATCCCGTCCAACTTCCCACGCACTCCCCCTCTGCAAGCGGTGCGGTAAGGGGATAGGCGTTTAAGGTTGTCTGATAGACAAGGGTGGGGACGGTTTCTCCTGTGATTCCGGCAATAATACGCCCGGTAGGAGAAAGAGAAACCATTTCCTTTGCACCACCACTTACCTCTGCCATCAGAGCGTCCGGCAATTCCACCGTCACCGGCGTAACCCTTGCAAAACCCTCCTCATAGAGTGCCAGATGATCCTGCCAATCGTTTGGATCATTCAGCGTCACACAAATCAAGGTGACGCCATCCCGGACACAAGCCGACACCAGACAGCGTCCGGCTTCATCCGTATATCCGGTTTTCACCCCCAGAATTGTATCCTCCATAGTCAGAAGCCGATTGGAATTCCAAAGCCACCTGTCGTAAGGGGGATTTCCGAAAGAAACCTGGGCTTTGGATTGACTGCATATCTCCCGGAAGTCCTGATTTTGCAATGCCGCCACTGTAAGCACCGCCATATCATAAGCAGTGGAATAATGTGCCTCGTCATGAAGTCCCGAAGCGGTGACAAAATTGGTATCCGTCATGCCAAGACTTCTTGCCTTTTTGTTCATCAGCACAGCAAAACCTGTTTCGCTTCCGGCAAGTTCCACTGCAACAGCACCTGCCGCATCATTTCCGGAGGGAAGAAGCATCCCATAGCAGAGTGTACGCTTTGTCACAATATCTCCCACAGTCAGACCCATAGAAGACCCTTCCACCTGAATTGCATCTGCATCCACGACAAATTCCCTGTCCAGATCACCGCTTTCCAAGCAAAGCAGCGTTGTCATGATCTTGGTGGTACTTGCCATAGGAAGCCGTTCTGTAGAATTTTTCTCGTAGAGCACCTCTCCTGTTACGGCTTCTATCAGAATCGCCGCCTTTGCAGAAGTTTCGATTTCTTCTGCTGCAAAAACCACATTCTGTTTCTCCAGCATTCCAAAAAACAGCACCGCTATCAGCAAAGCCGTCCGGATATGTTTTTGTTTCATACGCTATCTTCTCCTGTCTATAGGCTATTATCGACAGCATATGAAATCGGGGGTATTCTTATTCCTTTGTGTCCGGCGTTTCCGGGGCAGCATCTTTCTCCCCTTTGCCGTCTTTTTTCACCATACCCCGAATCCGGTCTACTACCTCAGGAATCGAACGAATTGCACTGCCAAGTGCATCGGTTTCTTCTCCAAGTTCCATCAGGCGAACACTGTCATCCTGCACCACAAGAAATGCCACAGGCTGAATAGAAACCCCAGCCCCTGCACCGCCACCGAAAAGATCTTTCGGATTGGACTTTGCCGGCAAATCAGAACCACCGGATGCAAAACCGTAAGATACTTTTGATACCGGAATGACAGTCACTTTCTCCGATACTACAATGGGATCTCCAATAATGGTCTGTACATCTACCATCTCCCGGATTTTCTCCATGGTTACCCCCATCAGTCCCTGGATTTTTCCCTTTTCTTCCATTTAAGCTACCTCCTGTTCGCTGAAAGCAACACCGCCGAATGGCTTTGTGGGGCATTGCCTTATCTCCCGTTTTCTTTTTGTTTCATAACATAGCCAACCGCAAGACTAATCAGCGCCACAACTGCTGCCAGAGGAGAAACGCAGAGTTTCCCTCGCAGTACCCACCGCTGCTTGTCTTGTCCAAAGGCACATTGCACGGAAATCTGATCAATCTGTACATGCATCGCACTTTGTAAAATTGCGATTGCAGGATACACTGCACCGTTTACTGCGCCATAGGTAACAGCACACTCTTTGGCATCAAATTTTCCCACCTGCACTCCAAAGGTCAGATGCCGGATCCAGATGCCTTTCCATAAAAATCGCAAAGGCTTTGGCAAAATCGCCAGAATGTCCAGAAGCTGTTGCAAGCGTTCTTTCCAAGGCTTTTTGCTTTTTCCGGATTGTTTTTCTGCTTTTCTTTTCTTCTTTTTCTTTTTCTTCTTCTGCTTTTCTTCTTTGGAACGTTCTTTTTCTGCTGCATCGCTTTCTTTTGCTTCTTTTTTTTCCTTGCGCCGAAACCATCCGGTGTTTTCACTATTAAAAAGCGTTATCCCGAAATAAGAGATCCGCCACGTCCCACCGTCCTCGGTGTAATCTATCTTTGCGCAAAGAGGGGTCAACAACACCAAAAGCAGAAGCAGCAGAATCCCGGAAACAATCAGCCAGCCTATCATAAAGTGCCTCCTTTAAGATGGGCTTTCCGCAGAATCGGATGTTGCCTCAGATGAAAGGGTAGGAATCTGTGGCAATTCCTCAATAGAGTGCATTCCAAAGCACCGGAGAAAAT
>CAYXKI010000110.1:0-5273 GCA_964465095.1 uncultured Ruminococcus sp. | reverse complement strand
AAGCTTTGAACGGGATTATAAAAAGCCCAAGCCGGAGGACGAATTGAACGCCGGACTGTATGGGAAGATTGAATTCTAAAGGATTAAAATAAGAAGAAACAATAACCAAAACGGGCTGTGCAACCGAAGCAGCCCGTTTTTTTGCAGGAGGAAGTATGCATACAATTGCAGCAATTGCAACGCCCCAGGCAGCCGGGGGAATTGGCATTGTCCGGATTTCCGGGGAAGATGCCCTGAAAATTGCAGAAAAATGCTTTACCGCTGTTTCCGGGAAAAAGCCTACGGAAATGAAAGGGTATACTTGTGCCTATGGGACGTATGGGGAGCAATCGGGAAAAGAACTGGATAACGGAATTCTGACGGTGTTCCGTGCCCCACATAGCTATACCGGGGAAGATGTGGCAGAACTCTCTTGCCACGGGGGAATCTATGTGACAAAACGCCTTTTGGAACTGGTGCTGGAAGCCGGGGCAACCTTGGCAGAACCGGGGGAGTTTACTCGTCGTGCGTTTCTCTCCGGAAAGATGACCCTGACCCAGGCAGAAGCGGTAATGGATGTCATTGGGGCAAGCGGAAAACGGGAACTGGAATACGCCCATGCCCAGCAAAAAGGGGCACTGTATCATAGCGTCCGGACACTTTCCGAAGCCATTGTCCGCTGCCTTGGGGATCTTGCTGCCTGGGCAGATTATCCGGAGGAAGAGGACATTCCGGCAGCTACGCCGGAGAGTTTGCAACGTGCCTTAAAGCCGATTCAGGAAAAACTGGAACAGATTCTGGACACCTATGAGTATGGGAGAATCCTGCAATCGGGAGTTTCTGCGGTAATTGTGGGGAAGCCCAATGTGGGAAAATCTACCTTGTTCAATCTCCTGACCGGAAGTCAGCGCAGCATTGTCACAGAAATCGCCGGCACAACACGAGATGTAGTAGAGGAACAGATTCGCCTTGGAGATGTGACCTTGCGCTTGTCGGATACCGCAGGACTGCGAGAGACCGCAGATGTGATCGAACAGATGGGGGTACAGCTTGCACAGGAACGCTTGCAACAGGCAGACCTCATTCTTGCGGTGTTTGATAGTACCCGAAGCCTTGATCAAGACGATTTCCGGATGCTGGAACAACTGCCGGAAAAGCCGGTGCTTGCCATTGTCAATAAATCCGATCAGCCCACAGGGCTGGATTTGCGACGGTTGTCGGGCGAATTTGATCGTGTGATTTTCATGTCTGCCAGAGAGGGAGAGGGACTGGAACAACTGCGTCAGGCAGTGGAGGAGATGTTCTATCAGGCAAAGGTGACCCCGGAACTTGGGATTGTGGCAAATGCCCGACAGAAACAGTGTCTGGAAACCGCAAAGACCCAGATTACGTTGGCACTTCAGGCACTGGAAGCAGGGGAACTGTTGGACGGTGTGACGGTCTTGTTGGAAGAGGCAGCAGATGCACTGCTGACCCTGAACGGCGAACGGGTTTCGGATGCTGTAGTAAACGATGTCTTTTCGAGATTTTGCGTTGGAAAATAGTAAAGGCAACACCACACAAAGATTGTGCGTCAGATGCGCAGTCAGATTTTTTGTCAGATTGTGCAAAAATCGTGCAGGCAGGCTTTCGCCTGTCAAAGGATTTTTGTGCGAGATGACGGAAAATATGCAAGCAGATGACGTGCAAAATCGCCAGGTGTTCTTTGTGCGGTGTCGCCTGAAGGTGAGGAATCAAAAAATTATGTATCATATGGGAAGTTATCAGGTGGCAGTGATTGGCGCAGGACACGCCGGGGTAGAAGCGGCACTTGCAGCAGCACGACTTGGATGCAAAACGGTGCTTTTTACCATCTCTCTGGATCAGATTGCAAATATGCCCTGTAATCCGTCAATTGGCGGCACGGCAAAGGGACATCTGGTACGGGAAATTGATGCCCTTGGGGGCGAGATGGGTAAGGGGGCAGACGCTTGCTTTTTGCAAAGCCGGATGCTGAACCGTGGAAAAGGTCCGGCAGTTCACAGTCTCCGGGTACAGGCAGATCGGGTGAAGTATCACAATTACATGAAACAGGTCTGCGAAAAGACGGAAAACTTAGAAATCAAGCAGGCGGAAATTGCAGAAATCCAGACAAAAGAGGGACATGTTACCGGCGTTGTCACTGCCCTTGGGGCACAGTATGATGTAGAGGCTGTGGTGGTAGCAACCGGGACATACCTCCACGGACGGATTCATGTGGGACAGGTGTCCTATGAAAGCGGTCCGGACGCTGCTTTGCCAAGCCGTCCACTGGGAGAGAATCTTAAAGATTTGGGACTGCGGATGCGTCGCTTTAAAACCGGCACCCCCTGTCGTGTTCATCGGCGAAGCATTGATTTTGCTGCCATGGAGGTACAACACGGCGACAGCCACATTGTGCCCTTTTCCTTTGGCACCCCGGAGGAGGGCTTGAAAAATCAGGTGGACTGCTTTATCACCTATACCAACGCAGAAACCCATCGGATTATCCGGGAAAATCTCCATCGCTCTCCCTTGTTTTCCGGACAGATTGAGGGAATTGGTCCGAGATATTGCCCCTCTATTGAAACCAAAATTGTACGTTTTGCCGACAAACCAAGACATCAACTTTTTGTAGAACCTATGGGACTGGAAACAGAGGAGTTTTATCTTCAGGGAATGTCCTCTTCCCTCCCGGAGGATGTACAGCTTGCTTTTCTCCGCACCATCCGTGGTCTGGAACAGGTGGAGATTATGCGCCCGGCATATGCCATTGAATATGACTGCATTGACCCCACAGAACTTCGTGCCTCACTGGAAAGTAAAAAACTCCGGGGATTTTTCGGGGCAGGGCAGTTCAACGGCAGTTCCGGCTATGAAGAAGCTGCCGCACAAGGGCTGATTGCCGGGATTAACGCTGCCCTGTCGGTACAGGGGAAAGATCCCTTTGTTCTGGACAGAGCCTCTTCCTATATCGGTACGCTGATTGATGACCTTGTGACAAAGGGCTGTGAAGATCCTTATCGGATGATGACCTCTCGAAGCGAATATCGTCTGATTCTCCGTCAGGACAACGCCGACCAACGACTTACCCCACTGGGCTATGAACTGGGGCTTGTTTCCAAAGCACGGTACGAGGCAATGGTGGAGAAATATGCACAGGTGGAACAGGAGAAAAAGCGTGTGGAAAAGACCAATATTTCTCCCTCTCCTACGCTGAATGTCTTTCTGGAACAGCATGGCACTGCCGCACTGACCACCGGGTGTAAGGCGGCAGATCTGATTCGCCGTCCCCAGCTTGGGTATGCCCAGATTGCCCCCTTTGACCCGGAGCGTCCCAAACTCCCCTCTGTTGTAGGAGAACAGGTGGAGATTCAGATCAAATATGACGGCTATATCTCCAAACAGATGGCACAGATCGGCAGAATGCGTCGGTTAGAAACTACCACATTGCCGGAGAATCTGGACTATACCACCATTCGTGGACTGCGGTTAGAGGCAGCAGAAAAGCTTTGCAGCCACCGCCCTCAGAATCTCGGACAGGCAAGCCGGATCTCCGGCGTATCTCCGGCAGATATTTCCGTGCTGATGGTCTGGGTCGAAGCCAACCGAAAGGAGGAGAATCCCAAGTGAACTATGAAAGTGCAAAAGAATGCTTTACCGCAGCAGGACTTGTGTTGTGTGAAACCCATTATCAACAGTTGACGGCATATGGAAAGTTGCTTGTGGAGGCAAACAAGCAGATGAATCTGACAGCAATTACTGACCCGGCAGAGATCTGGGCAAAGCATTTTCTGGATAGTGCCGTGCTTTTGAAAGAAGTGCAGCTTCCCATGCATGCCCGGTGTATTGATGTGGGAACAGGGGCAGGCTTTCCGGGGATGGTGCTTGCAATTCTCCGCCCGGATCTGGAAATTACCCTACTGGACAGCTTGCAAAAGCGAGTGGATTTCTTGCAGCAAACAGCAGAAACCTTGGGGCTTGCCAATGTGTTCTGTGTCCACGCAAGAGCCGAAGAGGCAGCACGTCTCCCACGCTATCGGGAACAATATGACTTCGCCACCGCAAGAGCCGTGGCAGCCCTCCCGGTGCTGACAGAGTACTGCCTGCCTTTTGTCCGGGTAGGGGGACGATTTGCCGCCATGAAAGGTCCTTCCGAATCCCCGGAGGATGCCGCAAAGGCTGCCGCTCTTTTAGGGGGAGAAGTTACCGGAGAGCGTGCCTATGCCTTAGAGGGAGTAGGACAGCGGAAAATCATCCTCATGGAAAAGAAAACCCCCACCCCGGAAAATTATCCAAGGCGAGGGGATAAGATACGGAAAGCTTACGCATAAAAAGATACTGAACAGGTTCTAAAAAATTACCGCTGTTCCTGCATAGGAATCCGCACCCGATATTCGATGTAATTTTCCCGTTGGATCTTCTGTGCATCTGCGGCAATGCCGGCAGCTTGCATGGTTTCTACGGCTTTGTGAATCGTATTGACAAAAATCCGCACATTCTGAAAGACCCGGCTTCGCTTCTGATAGCTTTCCCGGGTTTTTCTCTGCCCGATCAGGGTTTCAATTGCCGCCTCGGTTTTTTCTACGTTGAGATTTTGCTTGACAACCCGTTCCAGAATCAAAAGCCGTTCTTCTTCTGAGGCAAGCCGCAAAAGGGCTCTTGCGTGTCGTTCGGTCAGGTGATAGCTGATGATAATCTCCCGTTCCTGGGGACTGAGCCGTAACAGCCGCAGCTTGTTGGCAATGGTACTCTGTGCTTTTCCAAGCTTTGCCGCTGCATCTTCCTGGGTCATGCCATAGTAAGTGATCAGCTTTTCAATGGCGGCAGCTTCGTCAAAAAAGGAGAGGTCTTGTCGCTGAATGTTTTCTACCAAAGCCAGAATTGCGGAACTTCTGGAACTGATTTCCAGCACAATGCAGGGGACAGTCTGCATCCCTGCAAGCTTTGCCCCACGCAGTCGCCGTTCTCCTGCCACAAGTTCATACCCTTGTTCACAGCGACGAACCGTCAGGGGCTGTAAAATGCCGTTCTGGCGAATGCTTTCCGCAAGGGATTGAATGTCCGTGGAGGCAAATTCTGTCCGTGGCTGGTGTGGATTGGGCTTGATCTCCCGGATGTCCACTTCAATGACACGCTGAACGGGCTTTTCTTTTGTGAATGTCAAAAATCCTGCCATTTTTGTTCTTCCTTTCTTTTGTAAACGGGTGAATAATTTGGTATCTTTTGAAAATCAAGCTCTCCCAGACAGAAGATTTTTTTGGTGCAGCAATTTTTGTAAAAAAATGCTGCTAGGG
>CAYXKI010000109.1:0-5300 GCA_964465095.1 uncultured Ruminococcus sp. | reverse complement strand
ATCGGCAAAATTTGCCGAAAAGACAGGTGCAATATCCTATGAGAACAAGTTCTAAGGAGGAAACAATGACACAGGGAGAAAAGGTAGAGTATTTGATAAAGTATCTTCTCGCAGAAGATTCGTCTTATTCGGAAATTGAAATTCCATTTGATGATACGGAAAAATTTCGATTGTTCCGGGGACTTGTCAATGTTCGTCAGGCAAAGCCAATAGAGGATTCCTTTTTGCGCGTGCAGGATGCGTACTTAAAAGAGGAAATTTCCGCAAAGAAAATCACAGATATCGCAGAACTCAGTCCCATCAGAGAGAAGATTTATCTCTGGAAAGGGGATATTACAACCCTCAGATGTGGGGCAATTGTAAATGCTGCAAATTCAGGAATGACCGGTTGTTATCATCCTTGTCATTCTTGTATTGATAATGCGATCCATACGTTTTCGGGGGTTCAGCTACGTCTGGAATGCGCTGAAATCATAAAAAAACAAGGGCAGGAAGAACCAACCGGTAGTGCAAAAATAACATCTGCCTATAACCTCCCTTGTGATTATGTCATTCATACGGTAGGACCAATTGTAAATGGAAGCCTGACACCGCAGCATTGTGAATTACTGGAAAAGTGTTATCAAAGTTGCCTTGAGATTGCAGTGAAAAATGCAGTCAAGAGTATTGCTTTTTGCTGCATTTCAACAGGCGTTTTCGGATTTCCTCAGAAGCAAGCTGCGGAAATTGCGGTAAAGACAGTAGCGGAGTTTCAGAAATATCGGGATATTGAGGTGATATTTAATGTTTTCAAAGAAGAAGATTATGAAATCTACAGAAAATTACTCAGATAGCATTCAGGTATTAAAGGAAGCGTTGGACACTGCGGATGCAATTGTAATTGGTGCAGGGGCAGGACTTTCCACTGCCGCAGGGTTTACGTATTCCGGGGAACGGTTTACAGAATTTTTTTCTGATTTCGAGGAAAAATACGGATTTCATGATATGTATTCCGGCAGTTTTTACCCTTACAAAACCCCGGAGGAAAGTTGGGGATTCTGGTCGAGAATGGTGTATGTAAATCGGTATATGGACGTAGATCGTGGTGTCTACCAAAAATTATTCCAATTGGTAAAAAATAAGGACTATTTTGTCTTGACAACCAATGTGGATCATCAATTTCAAAAGGCTGGATTTGAGAAGAAAAGACTATTTTACACACAAGGGGATTATGGACTTTTTCAATGTTCTGTACCTTGTCATGCAGAAACTTATGACAACGAAACAGCAATCAAAGCCATGATTGAAGCACAAAAGGATCTGAAAATCCCCACAGAATTGATTCCAAAATGCCCGAAATGTGGGGAACCTTTGGCAATGAATCTGCGAAGTGACGATACGTTTGTACAAGATTCCGGGTGGTATGCTGCCAGTCGAAGATACCATGATTTTCTGGAAACTCATAGAGAAAAGCACGTTCTTTTTCTGGAACTTGGTGTCGGATATAATACGCCGGCGATTATAAAATATCCATTCTGGAAAATGACCTTAGAGAATAAAAAAGCCTTTTATGCTTGTCTGAATTTTGGACAATCCATTTGTCCTGATGAAATTGCTGATCGTGCAGTTTGTATTGATGGGGACATTCGCAAAATATTTGAGGATCTTTAAGGCAACATCGCAGATTGGAACGGAGGGGAATCAATGAGAATTGGCGTGGATTATTATCCGGAACATTGGGACAAATCCCTTTGGGAATCTGATGCAGATCTGATGCAAAAAACAGGGGTAAAGTTGGTTCGAATGGGAGAATTTGCGTGGTGTAAATTTGAACCAATTGAGGGTGAGTTCCACTTTGAATGGCTTGATGAGAGTATTGGAATTTTTGCAAAGCGTGGCATAGATGTGGTACTTTGCACGCCTACGAACTGTCCACCTCTGTGGCTTTATGAAAAATATCCCGATGCTGTCCAGACAGGGCGAGATGGAAGAAAAATTGCCACGGGAATCAGAGGACACAGGTGCTATCATTCTCCCGATTTTCTAAGGCTTTCTCAGAGAATGATTGATCAAATGACAAAACATTACGCCCAGAACAAAGCAGTTGTGGCGTGGCAGATTGACAATGAATTGGAAGCAAATTTTTGCTTTTGTGAAAATTGCATTCGTGCATATCGCAGTTGGCTAAAAGAAAAATATGGCACACTGGAGGCAATGAATAAAGCGTATGGGAATAATGTCTGGAGTGGAGAATATTCTTCTTGGGAACAGGTAAAGCCGCCTTTTGGAAACTATCCGCAGGCATGGCTGAATCCTGCATTTCTGCTTGATTTTAATCGCTATGCTTCTGATAGCATGATAAACTACGTTCGTTTTCAAGCGGAACAAATCCGCAGCAATTGTCCTGATACAAAGGTTACCACAAACACATGGTTTTGTGAAAATATGCCTGACTTTTATAAGGAATTTTCAGAATTGGACTTTGTTTCTTATGATAATTATCCTACAACAAAAATCCCCGGGGACTCTGAGGTGTGCTACTCTCATAGTTTTCATCTTGATTTCATGCGTGGGATAAAGCAGAAAAATTTCTGGATCATGGAACAACTGAGTGGGGGACTTGGAAGCTGGGCACCGATGTCACGGACAACCTCTCCCGGAATGATTGAAGGGTACTCTTTACAAGCCCTTGCCCATGGTGCGGACACGGTTGTGCATTTCAGATGGAGAACAGCGATAAGTGGTGCAGAGATGCACTGGCATGGCTTGATTGATCACTCAAATGTTCCGGGCAGACGCTTTGAGGAATTTGCACACCTATGTAAAACTGCTGAAAGCCTTGACTTTATTGCGGGGACAGAAATCAAATCAGAGGTTGCGATTCTTTATTCTCCGGAAAACGAGTGGGCGTTTAAAATTCAGCCCCAGACGGATGGAATGTATTATCTTGAACAGATGAAGTTATTGCACAACGCTTTTTCCGGCTTTGGCTTGAATGTTGATGTGATCGGGCAGAATGCTTGCTTTGATGCGTATCGGATTGTTGTAGCCCCACAGATGTATGTTATCGATGAGAACGTTGTAAACAGGCTGTATGCCTTTGTGAAAAAAGGCGGTACGGTGATTCTGACAAACCGAAGCGGCGTTAAGGACGAGCAGAACAATTGTATCATGTCGCCTTTACCGACGGTTTATCGGGAACTTGTTGGTGCATATCTTGAGGAGTATAATCCGATTGGTTATGATACGATTCCTGTGAAATTTGTAGACGGCGAAAGCTTTCTCTGTCGGCAATGGTGCGATATTCTCCATAGAGAAACAGCGGAGGAGGTTGCATTTTATGAGGAAGATTTCTTTGCCGGAAAGCCGGCGATTACTGTTAATCATTATGGAGCGGGCAAAGCGTATTATGTCGGAACAGTCGGAGAAAGAAAACTTTATCAGAAGCTGGTCAGAGAAATCCTGACAGATTGTGAAATTGATTTTACAGAGGGCTTACCAGATCACGTAGAACTTACCACACGAAGTGGAAATGGCTATAAGGTACGGTTTCTTTTCAATAACACTGATAAAGTGCAATCGTTTTGCATTGATGGAACACATATTTCTATGAAGCCTTTTGAAATGAAGATTGATATGATAAAATAAAAAAACACCGCACAAGAACGCCAGATGTTCTTTGTGCGGTGTTGTCTTTATAGAAATAGTTTTTCTGTCTGTTTGCGTGTAAGTAGATTAAATACTGCTATGACACGTCCTACACCGATCATTGCAAGAAGTGTCCCAATTCCAATCCCTACAATTTTTCCGGATGCAAGTAGTCCTATCGCACAGGTGATAACAACACAGGTGATATCTACGCAGTTTTTGACGAAACCGTTGTCTTTTTTCGCTGCATCTGCAATTGTCTGAACAATTCCATCGCCGGGGTTTGGTACGATGCGCATATTAAGGGTAAGTGCAGCACCGACCCCTGTGCAGATAATGGCGAAAAGAAGAAAGAGGATTCGTCCGGCAAGGGTGCCGAAAAATGTTCCTTGCATGGTTTCCGAAGCAAAATCTGGAAGAATCCGATCAAACACATTGATAAATCTTGTGAAAATCAAGCTGACAACGACTTGGAGACAGTCAAAGACAACTTGCTTTTTTTGATGTCGGATCAGATGAATGATAATCTCTACGCATACAAGAAGCACGTAGAGTAAAAATGTCATATTTCCCAGATTATATCCGGTAAGGGCTGAAACATAATAGGCGGTACTGATAATGGGGGTAACCCCAAGTGCAGTTTTGGTATTAAGACAAATCCCAAGTGCGATAATGACCATGCCAACAAGATAAAAAAGCACTCTTTTTATAAAGTTACGCATTTCTTTTTCCTCCAATCTCTCTTTTTATTGTATCACAATTCATGGTCAAAAACAATTGTTTTTTTGTTGCCTTTTCACGACAATCGGATACGCATAAGCAAAATCACCCAGCAATTTCCAATTATAAATTGGGAAATTGCTGGGCAAACTCTTTCATGAGAGATATAAGGCAACACCGCCTTGAGATACAATGCATGGGAGGGCGTATTCGATGGGATTTCAAAAGGTTGTCATTTCCGGCAGAAGCACAGCAGATCTTCCTTTACTAAAAGAAGCAGAAAAAATGGAATTACTTCGTGAAATACAGGAAACCGGCAGCAAAGCCGCAAGAGATAAGCTGATTCAAGGGAATTTGCGTTTGGTGCTTAGCGTGATTCAGCGGTTTTCCGGAAGAGGTGAGGAAATGGATGACCTTTTCCAGATTGGCGTGGTGGGGCTGATTAAGGCGATAAATAACTTTGATTTGACAAAGGAAGTACGATTTTCCACCTATTGTGTTCCAATGATTACCGGAGAACTGCGACGCTATCTGCGAGATTCCGGACAAATTCGTGTGAGCCGTTCTTTGCGAGATCTGGCATATCGTGCGATGCAAGCAAAGGAGCAACTTATGATATCGCTTCAAAAAGAGCCGACAGTGGACGAAATCGCCAGAGCCCTTGGGGAAAATCAGCAAGAGGTTGTCATTGCCTTGGAGAGTATGAACGATCCGGTGTCTTTGTACGATCCGGTTTATTCGGAATCCGGCGATGCCCTTTATGTGTTGGATCAGCTTCGAGAACGGGATGCCATGGAAAACTGGCTTGGAGAGTTGTCCCTACGTTCGGCATTAACAGCACTTGGAAAACGGGAACAGAACATTCTCTATCGGCGTTATTTTCAAGGACAGACCCAGACAGAGGTGGCACAAGAAATCGGAATTTCTCAGGCACAGGTATCCAGATTGGAAAA
>CAYXKI010000108.1:0-5359 GCA_964465095.1 uncultured Ruminococcus sp. | reverse complement strand
CCCCTCACACCAAATCCTTCCAATCCACCGTCTCTCCGACTGCTTCCATTGCGTATCGGAGTAGGATCAGATAGGCATCGTCGGTATTGATGATACCGTCTCCGTTAATGTCAGCCACAGCTTCCTGTGCTGTTGTCAAGCCGGTGGTATCCCCTACGGACACTCTCGCATAGGCGAGAAGTACCAGATAGGCATCGTCTGCGTCAATCCGTCCGTTGCCGTCTACATCCCCCAGATCGCCATCCTCTTCGGGCGTTGCCTTGACGTTGAAAGTAATCTGGTTGGAGCAAGTGCTGTCCTCGCTGGCAATGGCAAGAATGGTCGCCTCGCCCTCTCCCACAAAGGTCACACGTCCATAAGCGTCTACTGTGGCAACCGCCTTGTTGGTGCTGATCCAGAGGAGCTTAGAGGAGTTGGTGTTGTACGAAACATAGAACGAATCCCCTACATAATGATCCTCCGTGGATGCATTGAAGATGATGTAGTAAGACGATCCCTGCTCTTCTGTGGTAGTGGTTGTGGTGGGTTTGGTGGCTGTGGTAGTTGTTGTTGTGGTCGTCGTTGTGGTGGTTGTGGTCGTGGTTGTGGTGGTCGTCGTCGTGGTAGTCTCCTGCCCGGTGACATAAATCACTCCATTCCAAAAATCCAACCCCACAGAACCGCCACTATAGGCTGCGTTTGCAGCATAGCCACTATACTTTGCATCTCCCACAGAGATCTCGTAAATATCCCCATAAGAGGCATCCTGGGGCACTTCAAAGGTCAGGGTAACAAGGGTATCTCCATCCGGATTCCACTTGCTGCTAGAGGGTGCCATGTAGGACAGCCACAATGCGTCCCCATTGTCCTCGTTGATGCTATAGGTGGAAAGCACACTTGTGCCAACAGAAGAGGTGTCCACGTCCACAAGGGTCAACTCGCTATTCCAGGACACGCCAAACTCCACCCATTGCAGGGAAGTGCTGTTTTCCACGAAGGAAGCCGTAATCGGTACGCTGATAATGTAGTTCCCACTGGCAAGTTCCGACCGCTCCACCGTTTCGCTCAAAACGGAAATCTCAAGTTCCGGCAAATCCTCATCGGTCACTTTCGTGGTAACCGTGGTGGTGGCTGTGGTTGTGCCGGCAGTGCTGGTTGATGCATCGGGATCGCCTACGGGTGATGAATCCAGTGCACCCGTTGGCAAGGTGGTTTCTTCTGTTGTTGTGGTGCACTCAATTTCTGTTGTATACGTTGTCCATTGTGTTGTCCATGTGGTTGTCCGTGATGTGTCAGTGGTAACATGCGTTTGAGGCAGTGCTGTGGTGGTAGTGGTGGTTGTCGTGGTACGTGATGTCGTAGTGGTACTACGAGCCATTGTCGTTGTTGTTTCAGAAGTTGTTGACGTACACCATGTAGTCGTCGTGGTATACTCCCACCATGGATACTCCGTCGTTTCTGGCATAGTTGATTGCATTTCTGCCGACTCTGTATGATACCACCAATCATACGTTGTCTCTTCTGTGGTGGTTGTCTTTCTTGTCGTCGTCGTGGTAGTGGTAGACCCGAACAGCTCTGAATGCGTTCCCATTGTAGTGGTCGTTGTAGTGGTATTGGTCGTTGTAGTAGCAGATGTAGTCGTCGTCGTTTCCGGTGTTGTCGTTGTCGTTTTCGGCATTGTCGATGTTGTTTCCGGTGTTGTCGTTGTCTCCTCCGGTGCTGATACCGGAAGCCGGATAAAGCCATCCTCCAGCGTCAATTCATCGGGATAGAGTTCCTCTCCATCGGCATCCAGATAAGAAATATCCGGCAGGCGTACCTCCTGATCCCCGATCATCCCGGTATCCCAACTATCGGTCACCCAGGAAACCGGGAACGCATAATAATACCCATCCGAATCCGATTGCAACTCCAGTCCGTACCATTCCGCAGCAGAGACAATAGTGTCCTCATCGGGCAAATCGAATTCGAATTTTATAATCGTCCCCTCCGTATAAGAACTAGGCTGCATTGTACCACTGCCTATAAGTTCAAAATACAAGTTGCAGCCGAAATCATTTACCATAGAAGTTCCATCGTTATACAGATCTTCCCCGTCGCTAAAACCATCCTGATAGCATCCATATAGCACCTTTTCCGCTTCCATGGACAATGCAACTGTTCCAAGCAACCCCTGAGAATCCACAGGATTTGTAGCAGTAATGAGCAGGTACACTTCATCGCCCTTGACTTCCGAACTAATTCCCCAAGTGGTATTATAGTTATAGGAATAAGAATAGTGCATCGTCGCCCGGTAGAGATACCCGTTTCCGTCTTCATAGGAGATGTCATCCCACTGTTCTTCTGTTCCCTCGTAATACACCGTGGTCAGTGACGTACAATCCCAGGACACTCCATAGGAAAATTCTTTCACCGTAGAGGGAATGACCAAAGTGGTCAGATTACTACAATCCCGGAAAGCATAATCGCCAATGGATTTCACACAATGCGGAATGGTAACTTTTACAAGATTTGTATTTCCTTCAAACGCCTTATCTGCGATATAAATCACCGGATAGCCCCCTAAAGTAGAGGGAATCTGAAGATTCTTACTTGTACCGGTATAACCTACAATAGACGCTTCTTCTCCATCAACAATCAGATATTCATAGTCTCCATCGGTTTCATAGTCCCCTGCGGATACACTGACAGTCGCAGAATCGCTTGTCGCCGCAAGCACACACATTCCCATGGGTTGCACCCCCACAACCCCAATAATCCCGGCAGAAACCGTCGCCAGGACTTGTTTGATCCTTTTCTTCCACATAATTCTCCATATCTCCTTTCTTTGTTGTAAAAGCCTGACATTTAAGGCAACATCGCACAAAGATTGCACGTCACCCGTTTACCTTAACACTTTCTTCTATTATAGCACACTTTTTCCAGCATTTCAAGGGAATTTCAGAAAAAAATGGCAAGCAAAACAAAAAAATACAACTCTCTCGAGTTGCATTCTTTCGGGGATATTTATCGTCTGCTTTATCGTCTGCTCTCTCCGTCCTCAAACTTCCGGACACGGAGGGGGATACCAAGGGTTTCAGACAACTGTTTCGCTGCCTCCATCTCTGTCGCCTCTAACACATCCACCACGGTCAGCATCACCGTGGGAACATAGGCTTTGCAATCCAAGGCAAATTGCTGCATTGCCTGAAAGGACGTCCCCCCGAATTTCGGACGGGTGACCTCCAGATATGCCTGTTCTGTCCCGGCATTGAGGCTGACAGACACAATGTCCACTGCCCCCATAAGAAGCCTTGCGGTCTTTTCTCCGTGAATGAGATCCGACAGCCCGTTGGTGTTCAGACGTACCGTTACCCCCTTGGATTTCAGCCAAAGCCCCACTTTCCGCAAGAGTCCGATCCGCTCTGTCGGCTCTCCATAGCCACAGAACACCACTTCCCGGTACTGGGTCAGGTCAATCTCCTCTAAAGCTGCAAAGACCTCCTCCTGTGTGGGCTCATGTTCCAACCACAAAGGGTCAGAGCCATATGCCCCGTCTGCCATCCTACGAATGCAGAACGTGCAAGCACAAGGACAGTGATTGGTCAGATTCAGGTATAAATTCTCGCCTACGGGATAGGCAATGGTCATGGCTTTTTTCATAGAACGTGCCTCCTATTTATGATACTTACTCCCGGACAAAATCTGATAGCCCCGGTAAATCTGTTCCAAAAGCATTACTCGTGCAAGCTGATGGGGAAAGGTCATTCTGGACATGGACAATTTCAATTGTGCCCGTTGCTTCACACTTGGGGCTAAGCCATAGGAACTCCCGATCAAAAAGGTCACTGCCCCATTTTCTCCCCCAAGGGCAGCTTCTGCAAGCTTTTCCCCCAGTGCCGGGCTGTCGATCTGCTTCCCCTCAATGCACAGGGCAATGCAATACCCCTTGATCCGCTTCAGGAGTTCCTGCGCCTCTTTCTCCAACGCCTGGGCAATTTCCTTTTCTGAGGGGTTCTGGGAGAGGGCAACCGGTTCCAGTTCCACCACTTGCAATTGACAGAACCGGGACAGACGCTTTTCATACTCCTTGCAAGCCTCCCGCAAATAGGCTTCCTTGCACTTTCCAAGTGCCAGAATCTGTACCGTCTGCATCAGAAAATCACCGCCTGTTCCAAGCCGGTGGGAGTAGAAACCTCCATCAGGAAATCCCGGTTCTCCCGGATTCCCTTTTCTTCCAGGTAAGACAGCACCGTCTCTTTTGCCAAGGACATGGTGTTGTTGTTCTCGCTGAGATGTCCCAGAATCAGCCGGGTTGTCCCATGCTCCACAAGCTTTTGTGCCATGGCTGCGCTGTCCTGATTGGACAAGTGCCCATACTCCCCACGAATCCGCTGCTGTAAGTAAGGGGGATAAGGACCACGACGCAACAGATCCGGGTCATAATTTGCCTCCAGAAGCACCAGATCTGCCCCGAATACCCCTGCTTCCACCTCCGGGGTCACCATCCCAAGGTCGGTACACACCCCACAGCTTTGCCCATCGGGCATAGTCACACGATAGCCACAACTCCCCTGGGCATCATGCATGGTAGAAAACGCCGTAAGCCGCATCTCTGCCACCTCCACCGGTTCTCCCGGTTCAATGACATGACAGGGGAGGGAGGGGGCGATGGCGGTACTCCGCCGAAGTTCAGACAGGGTTTTCTCTGTGGCATAAACCGGGACAGGATGCTTTTTCAGAAACACACGAAGCCCTGCCACATGATCGCTGTGGCTGTGGGTGATAAAAATCCCCTGCACTGCCTCCGGGGCAATTCCACGTTCGTAAAGTGCCGTCTCCAGCTTCCTGCAAGACACCCCGGTATCCACTAAGATCCCACTTTTGCTGCTGCCCAGAAAAGACGCATTGCCCTTACTGGAACTGAACAGCGAATAAAATTTTGACAACCAGAAAACCCCTCTCGTAAATCCTTAAAAAAAGCCGCCAATAAACCTTGACGACTTCTCTTGCTTTCTTTTTACAGTGCTTCTTTCAGTTTTTCCTGCGGTTCAGGGGGCGATACTTTCTGAATATCTGCACCAATCTCCCGCAATTTCACATCCAGATGAGCATATCCACGCTCAATGTGGAAAATATCTTCAATTTCCGTAATGCCGTGTGCAGCAAGCCCTGCAATAATCAGCGCAGCCCCTGCACGAAGGTCACAGGCTTTCACCGGTGCCCCGGTAAGCTTTCCTGTGCCCTCTACCACAGCAACCTTGCCATCCACTGAAATATCTGCCCCCATGCGACGGAGTTCGTCCACATAGCGGAACCGCTGTTCCCATACGCCCTCTGTAATAATGCTTGTGCCCTCTGCCAGTGTCAGAAGCGTGGTAATCTGGGGCTGCATATCCGT
>CAYXKI010000107.1:0-5394 GCA_964465095.1 uncultured Ruminococcus sp. | reverse complement strand
GCTTTCGTTTTTTCGCCTTGCCCTCATCAAAATTGTGCTCGAAAATCCATGCACATATCCTATGAGAACAAGTTCTTAGTCATCGGATTCTTGCTTTCTTTCGCTTTACTTTGTCTTCGTACATACGATTATCTGCAATTTTGCTCATTTCGTCCAGATCAATGGTGTCACTGAGTGGCTTGATGCAATATCCGATACTGGATTCCACTTGATAGGGCTTTTCAGAAACGGCGTTGTATTGTGCAAGATAGGTGCGGAATCGTGTCTTAAAGCTTTCAAAATAGGTCTGGCTTGGATCAGAAATAATCCCGGCAACCGTAAATTCATCTCCGCCAAATCGTGCACAGACCTCTCCTTGGATGGCACTTGTCATAAGGGCACGTCCTACTGTGGTGATTGCGTTATCCCCTTCGATGTGTCCAAAGGTATCATTGATATATTTCAGCCCATCCAAATCGGCAGAAATTAGGATGACGCTGAGATTTTTTCCGGCACTTTCCTGTAATTGCTGACGGAACTGACGATAAAATCCACGGCGATTAAGGAGTCCTGTCATGTGGTCGTGAATGTATAACCGTTCCAGTTCGCTGTTGGCACTTTTTAGCTGAATGTTGATGGACTTTGTGTGCATCTGTGCATGGAAGATTCCAAGGGAAGTACCCATAGAGGACATAAAGCTGCTGATTTTCTCAAATTCTCCGTAATTGATGCCTGTCTGGAAGGCACAATAGCCCATAACAAGGTCTAAGAAATGCAGAGAACAGAAAATAATCGGATCATCGTGTTGAAGCATATCCTCTAATTGTGCTGCCAGTTCAGCTTTTGAAATGGTACAAGGTTCTTCCGGATTCCAACAGGTACGATGGTACAAAATATTGATGTTGTCACTAAAGGCATTTTCCCCTTTGTGGGATTCACCGTATTCCGGGGAACGGAACATATCATCGTTGACTGCAAAGGTAATGGTGGGGAAAACAAAATTTCGGATAATCAGATCCGGCAGTTCTGCAATGGAGGACATATTGGTAACTGCTGATTGTAGCTGACACACGTTTTCTTGTCGCTGTCCGGAGGAAACAAGACGTTCCAATACGTCACGGACAGTGTGGTTGACATTTTGTGTGCTTGTTTTCTGACAACCACAGGACTGCGAATAAATGGGGTGGAAGTTGACCAGATGAAGTTTTTCGCAAGGCTTTTCGTTGAAAAGTGTATCAACGCAGGAGATCAGTTCTTTTCCCATTTCATCATAGTTCTGGGTACAGGTTGTAAGATGGGGGAGGTGATAGTTTGCTTGCAAAATCCCATCAAATCCGGTAACAATACAATCCTCCGGAATCCGATAGCCGTGGTCCTGGAGATAATTGCTGGTGGCGATCGCCATAACATCATTTGCACAGATAATTGCATCCGGTACAGGACGTTTTTGCACCTCAAACCAGTTCTTTAGTGCATCTAAAGTAGGACCGTCCCAGAAATCCCCATAGGCAACGTTTTCCGGGGAACAGGGAACATTGTATTCTCGCATCACCTTTTGGAATGCCTGAACCCGATCTTCTGAAAAATCGTTGTTCTGTTGTCCTGCAATCATAAAGGCACTGCGAATATGGTGCTTCTCTGCCACGTGGCGACAAAGCTGTTCAAAAGAGTCTGCATAGTTAAAACTGAAATGATAGCTATCCACACCCTCCAATGTTCGATCTACTGTCAGGAGAGGGATTTCTCGTTCCTTGCAGTTTTTTGCAATGTGATCTGTGATCTTTTTGGAATAAATTGTTGCAGTAAACAAAATTACCGCATCCAGGATATCATAGGGCAAAAGTTGAAAGATTGCTGCCTCCCCAAGATTTACCGGAACTTTGTCGTAATATGTATCATCAAAGGCGTTGAAAATTAAAAGATGATATCCTTTTTGACGAGCATATCGGTTTAGTGTTTCCAGACAGTTTTGCTGATATTCGTTTTGAATCTTAGAAATGCATACACCAATGAGTTTAAAATCACCCAGCATTCATAATCCCTACTTTCCTTGAAATTTATCTTTTGGATTTATATATTCTATTATACCATAGTTCTATGGATTTGTGAAGTATCTGTTTTGCACAAATTTATAATCGGAAAAATGTACAATATGTTTTTGAAACGTGGAATCTGGAGAGGAAAGATAACAATTCATGAAAATACAGGGAATAAAGATGGCAAATAGACATGAAGTTTCGTTGGAACGATGGGAACAGATGACGTGGTAAATCGTTAGGTGTTCTTTGTGCGGCGTTGCTTTAAGATAGCATCGTGAAAAAACGTTTGGTGATTTTTTTGGGGGATTTGTTTGCATGATTTTTTCACAATTTGACAAATTCCCCAAATCATGATATAATAAGCACAATATCGCACCGAAATCGTCTTTTTCTGCGATAAGAACTCAGAACAATAGAAGTAAGAACAATGGAGGATATACTTTATGGACGTATGTAAAACTTGCGGCGCACCACTGGAAGATGGTACAAGATTTTGTCAGAATTGCGGTGCACCGGTTCAATCGGGAGCGGAAACTGTAACACCGGATATTGTCCCGGAAACAACCCCGGATACTATGCCGGATTTCACCACAGATTCTTTCTCCGATCCCCAGCCGGATTCTGTGTCGGAAACACCGGACTACACCTCGGCATTTTCACAGGACAATACCTATGGGAACGCCTCTGTAGAGCCAAATACCGCCTACAATCCACCCCAGTCCCAGCCCCAACAGTCTTATGGACAAACCGGCTATGGCACGCCTCAGCAGGGACAGCAAGGATACACTTCTAACCCCTATGGCGGATACAATCAGCCTCAAGGCTATCCCCAGCAAAATTATAACCAGTATAGTCAGCCGGGTTATGGTGTACCACAGCAGAGTCAGCCCTCTAATGGGAAATGCATCGCTTCTCTGATTCTGGGAATCGCCTCCATTCTCATGGGTTGCTGCTATGGCGGTGGTATTGTCTTTGGTATCATCGGTCTGGTTCTGGCAAACCTTGCGAAAAAGGAAATCGAAGGGTATGAAGCAGCACATGGTCCTATGCAGAATAACAGCAAGGGCATGAGAACCGCCGGAATGGTTTGTTCCATTATCGGAATTGTGATCTCTGTGATTATGATTATTTGCGTAATTATTGCTGCTGTTGTTCCGGGAATCGCTAGCGAATTGTATTGATGTAACGATGTAACATACAAAAAATCAGAACGCTCCTGCGTGTTTTCACAATGCGCAGGAGCGTTTTTTATTCTCAGCAAAAAGGATATTTCAACATAATTTTTATATTCATATTTAGAAATTTTTAACTATTCTTCTTTTTCAGAATCGACTCTTGACGAATCTCGTAAAATATTGTATAATAGAATGTAAGATAATTCCCAGTAAATCAATAAGAATTATAGGAAATGTACAGCGTCAAAGAACAAAAAGGGGTGTAGGCAATGTCAATTAAAAAAATCGCACAAATGACCGGGGCATCTGTCTCGACGGTTGGAAGAGTCCTCAGCAATCCCAACCACAAATGTGCCAACGAATCCATGCGACAACGAATTCTGGAAGCAGCGAGAGAAATCAACTATGTTCCAAACGAGGCAGCAAGAAATTTAAAAACTGGGAACGCCTCGAAAAAAGATATCTTCAAAATCAACATTCTCCTGACCAGAGTGGTTTCTGAGGAAAGTGACCCATTTTTTGACGAAATGCTGCGACTGGTAGAAATTGAAATCCGCAAGAACAACTGCATCGTTTCTAACGTCTGGCAACGTGCGGATTTTTCCAATGATAAATACTGCTTGTCCGAAAATATGGAGCAAATCATCGCAGATATGTACCGACGAAATGATTCAAAATCCGATGGTTTGATTATCATTGGGAAATGCTCTCAGAAAGTGTTGAAACTCCTGAAAAAGCAGGAGAAAAACATTGTTTCCATTAACCGTAACTCCACCAACTATGAAGTAGACGAGGTGCTTTGCGACGGAAAAAAGATTGCGATGACTGCTTTGTCTTATCTTGTCAAGCTTGGGCATACCAGAATCGCTTATGTGGGGGATTGCCACAATGAAACCAGATTTGAGGGCTATCAACAAGCCTTGATGCATTATCATCTGGAATCGGATATTGATTTCGTTTATGATACGCTGCCAAACGAGGAACATGGTTATCGGGCAATGGAGTATTTTCTAAAGCAGAACGATCCTCCAACGGCAATTTACTGTGCCAACGATATCCTTGCAATCGGGATGTTAAAATGCTTGAGTAAACGGCGCTCTCGTTATTATATCCCCTCTATCATTTCCAGTGATGACATTGCAGAGGCGCAATACACCTCGCCGATGTTGACGACGGTTTCTCTTCCGAAACAGGAGATGGTGCGGTTTGCTTTGATTTTCCTTTTGGATCGCATTCATGGCGGTCACCGCATTGTTTCCAGAGTGGAGATGGAGGGAACGCTGATTGTTCGTGACAGTTGCCGTAATGCAGCAGAACTTACAGAACCGGAGTACTACATTTAAGAGCTTGTTCAGTATCTTTTTGCACAAAAAACGACACCGCACAATTTTTTCTTGTGCGGTGTTATTGTCATAGCTTTCGTGCAATCTCTGCATAATACGTGCGTTTATCCTGATACATCAGATGATCTGACTCACTGAGAATGGTATCAAAATCCTCCGGAATCTGTTCTTTCCAAAGTTCCCCTACTGCCATCAGTGCGTTTTGTTCCTGCATTTTCTGTTTCAGCATACGGGTTTTCTCTTCTAGTTTTTCCTTAGAAATTCCCGGACAAAGCACCAGAAATTCATCTCCACCAATGCGATAGCGTTTCTCATGGGGAAAAATTGCACGGATACAATCACAAGCACGCAGCAGCAACAGATCGCCTGCATGATGTCCCTCGGTATCGTTGATTCTTTTCAGTCCGATCACATCGCAATATATTACCCCGATACTCCCGGTGGAGGCGTGTTCTTCTGCAAATTTTTGCATGGCATGGCGATTCTGAAATCCGGTAAGCTGATCGTAATAGCTTATCCGCTCCAACTCCGCAAAAAGGGCTTTTCTGCGAATCAAAGAAACCATAAAGCTGCCAATAATCAGGAAGAGTGAGGAAATATTTTTCAACTGATTGCTTGGGGGATTGTCTACCCCATAGAACCCTACCACTTCATTATGATAAATCAAAGGGCTTACCAGAAGAGAACGAATGTTCTGTGGCTGTAAAATTGCATAAATGAGTGGGTCTGTCTGCCGGATATTACAGAGATCGCTGATAATTACATTTTCATTTCGCTGAAATCGTTCCATCCACTGCGCAGTTGTATCAAAGGGGATTTTCTGTAACTGATCAATCTGGGGCTCTACACCATTGGCAC
>CAYXKI010000106.1:0-5470 GCA_964465095.1 uncultured Ruminococcus sp. | reverse complement strand
ATCTGTTATACTAAACATAGAAAGAGCGAACCCCCGAATGGCGGTCAGCTCCCGATGAGATTAAAAGATAACCGTCACCATGTGGGAGTAGGGGCGGTTATCTCTTTTTATATGTTAAGATTGCAACAATTACAAGCAAAACATTACAAAAGATGTCGATGAGGTTCTTTAGAATTTCTAACACCATCATGGACAATCACTCCCTTCCGGGAGCAGGATTTGACCGCCTATGCAAGAAAAGCCTTGCATCCGTATTCGAGGGTTCTACTCTGGGTCTGAAAAGACCCAGATTTAGTATATCACAAAAGGCGAAACTTGTCAAATAAAAGCGTAAAAAATAGCAAGACTGTTCTACCTATCAGTCTTGCTATTTTTTCTATCTGATAATCGCCCGCAGGGCATCTTAGGACTTGTTCTTATTTTCGCTTTGGTTCTACGTGAATACAGCCACGAGGGCATTCTTTTGCGCAGAGTCCGCAGGATTTGCACTTGTCATAATCAATGACGGCATAGGCATTTTCGATATGAATGGCATCGAATTTGCAGATTTTCTCACATTTCCGGCAGCCGATACAAGCATTTTCGCAGGACAGCATTGCAGCCTTTCCGGTGTTCCGGGAACTGCACTTCATATCCACCCGTTTCTTTTCTGACCGCAATTCGATTAAGCCATTAGGACAGACCCGTGCACATTTGTTACAGGAAACGCAATTTTCCGTGCAGAACACCGCAATGCCATTCTGAATGGAAATGCCGTTGTTTTCGCAGACATTCATGCAATCTCCAAGTCCCAGACATCCATAAGCACACACGCCGTTTCCACCGTAAAACCGTTTGGCAGCCGTGCAACTTTGAATGCCGTCATAGTCAAACTTTTTCTTTGTGGCATTACAGGTGCCGTTACAGTGCAACACCGGAACCATCCGTTCCGCAGCATCTACAGAAACGCCCATAATTTCGCCAATGGCAGAGGCAGCATTTGCGCCCCCCGGCAGGCAGGCGTTCATAGGGGCTCCTTTGTTGACGATTGCATCTGCATAATCCGCACAGCCGGCATAGCCGCAAGCGCCACAGTTCGCCCCGGGGAGGGCTTCTGTGATTTCCACAGCACGCTGATCTACTTTTACTGCAAACACCTTGGACAATACCACAAGGAGTACCCCAAAGAGAATGCCCATCCCTACAAAAATCAGAATTGGTGCAAGATATTCCATGGTTTTTCCTCCTTATTGTCCCAATCCGCCAAAGCCCAGAAAACTCATGGATACAATAGCAGCCGCAATCAGGGTTGCCGGTACGCCACGAAAGGTCTTTGGGGTTTCGTCTTCTGCATCATCTACTTTTGAACGAACGCCGGAGAAAATCACCATTGCAAGGGCAAATCCCAGTCCGGAAAAGACGGCATTGATCATAGATTGTCCGAAGCTATAGCTTTCGTCGATGTTCATAATCGTAACACCAAGGACAGCACAGTTCGTTGTAATCAGAGGCAGATAAACACCTAAGGTCTTATACAGCGGTGGCATCAGCTTTTTGATGACAATCTCCAGAAGCTGTACAAAGACAGCGATGACCAGAATAAACGCAACGGTACGAAGATAGGTCAGATTCAGCGGTTCCAGAATAAAATAATAGATAGGATAGGTAACCAGAGAAGCGCAAAACATTACAAAAACAACGGCTGCGCCCATACCAATACTGGAGTCCAGCTTTTTAGACACCCCAAGAAAGGGGCAGATGCCGTAGAATTTTGACAAAACAAAGTTGTTGGTCAATACGGCTGCGATGATAATGGCAATATAGGTACTCATGCGTCAGCCTCCTCTCTTTTGGCGTTACAAGCAGCCGCATTGGGACAGCTTGCACAGCCGATTTTTTTCGGGGGCTGTTTTTTGGACAAGGCACAGACAACTGCAATAACAAAGCCAAGCACCAAAAATCCTCCGGCAGGCATTACAAAGAGGGTCATCGTATGTCCTACCATACCGGGAATAGTCAGTCCGAACCATGTGCCGGAACCCAGAATTTCCCGGATGCTTCCCATGAGAAACAGTGCCAGCGTAAAGCCCAGACCCATTCCTGCGCCATCCAGCACAGAAGCCAGCGGATTGTTCTTAGAAGCAAACATTTCTGCACGTCCGAGAATGATACAGTTTACTGTAATCAGTTCCAGAAATGCCCCAAGGCTTGTGTACAGAGATGGCACAAAGCCGTGTACCAGAAATTGAATCAAGGTAAC
The DNA here is from genome assembly GCA_964465095.1 of uncultured Ruminococcus sp. Taxonomy (GTDB): domain Bacteria; phylum Bacillota; class Clostridia; order Oscillospirales; family Ruminococcaceae; genus Ruminococcus_C. The sequence goes on along the minus strand of CAYXKI010000106.1, from coordinate 3,231 downwards.
AAACGAGGCGATAATTACAATATAGCAAGGAAGCTTTACCTGTTCCGGAATCACCTTGCGAAGCAAAGAGATGACCAGATTGGAACAGATCAGAACAAAAAGGGTAGAAAGTCCCATACCGATTCCGTTAAATGCACCGGTTGTTACGGCAAGGGTAGGACACATTCCAAGAAGTCCTACCAGTGTAGGATTCTCTTTCAGAATGCCCTTGGTAAATTCTTTTCCATAATTCATATGCCAAGCACCTCCCGATTTGCATTGACGGTATCCAGTGCACAAGTTACCGCAGCTTTCATGCCCTTAGAAGAATAAGTCGCACCGGTAATGCCGTCTACTGCTTCCACAGCGTCCGCATCTGACAGCCCGATGAGATGATCGGTGAGAAGTTCCGGATTGGACTGTACCTTGGTACCAAGTCCCGGGGTTTCTCCGACAGAAACAAACGAGATCCCACTGACTGCTCCCTCTGCATCAACGCCGATGACAACCTGTAAGCCGCCTTTGTTATAGCCGTCTGCGGTAATAAGTACCGCACTCTGTCCGTTTTCATCTACATAAAGCCCGGTTGCTGTGGCTTTGTCGTTGTCGGCAGTCTGAAAGTTCTCGATTTCTGTAAAATCTCCTGCATCCGGCAATTCCTGCAAGCTGGACTGAATAGCATCTGCCTCCGCAGCCGCAATCTTGTCCTTGGTCACGCTGTTGGCAAACGCCAACACGCCACAACAGACAGCGCAGATAATTGCCAATACAAGAGGTGGCAATACCATAGATTTTATCGGATTTTCTGATTTGTTTGCCATGTTACGCCGCCTCCTTTTTTTCCACAGGCTTTGCCCCAAGGGGCTTTGTCCGGGTAAACTTGTCAATGTAAGGGGTCAGGAGATTCATCAGCAAAATGGAGAAAGAACATCCTTCCGGCATACTTGCAAATTCCCGGATGACAAAAGTCAGCACCGCACAGCCCAGACCGAAAATCAATTTTCCTGTTCCGGTAATGGGGGTGGTGACATAATCCGTTGCCATAAAGAACGCTCCAAGCAGCACACCACCGCTAAGCAGTGCATAGGGCACAGCAGTAAGCTCCCCACCGGTTGCCAAAGTGTAAATCAGTTCCAACACAGCAAGTCCCCCAAGGTATGCCACCGGGGTACGCCAGGAGATAATTCCCATGGCAATGAGGAACACACCGCCAAGAAGAATCGCAAGGGCAGAAGTTTCACCCAGAGAGCCTCCTACATTTCCCAGAAACAGATCCAGAAGTCCTGCATCTCCGGAAACAAGGGGCGTGGCACTTGTAACTGTGTCAATGGCACTATTTGCAGAAGAACTGAAAAGCAGATCCAGATTGTCCTTGTAATAGAAAGGCTTTACCCAAGTGGTCATATCGCTTGCAAAGGACAAAAGCAAAAAGACACGACCGGTAATGGCAGGGTTTGCAAAGTTGCAGCCAAGACCGCCAAAAAGCTGCTTGACAACGGCAATGGCAAAGATACATCCAATGGCTGCCTCCCAGAAAGGCAGCGTTGCCGGAAGATTCAGGGCAAGCAACACGCCGGTCAGAAGCGCACTGCCGTCAGAAATTGTCACCGGTTTTTGCATCAGCTTTTCGCAGACAACTTCGGTAAACATGCTGATCACAGCACAGAAAATCACCAGTGCAAGGGCACGAACACCGAAAAAGATTGTAGCTGCCACAATTGCCGGCACAAGTGCCAGTACCACAAGCAGCATAATCTTCTGGGTACTCATTCCACTACGCACATGAGGCGATGGAGATACGGTATACAGGGTTGACATAAAACGTTCCCCCTCCTTTTATTTGATACTGTTCAGATAGAAGCCTTTTGCAAGCTGATTGTTTTCTGCCACCGGGCGTTTTGCCGGACAGGCATAGGTACAACATCCGCAGTTCATGCACAAGGTGACTTTCAGTGCACCAAGGGCAGCGGCATCATTCTGCCGAAAGGCTTTGCTGATTTCCGTAGGCATCAGCCGCAGAGGACAGGCGTTCACGCACCGTCCGCAATGAATGCAGGGCGAAGCCTGTGGCTGTTCGATTTTTTCCAGTGCCAGAATGGCGTTGTTGGCTTTGAGAATTGGATCCGCCGGATCAGAAATGGCAATTCCCATCATAGGACCGCCATAGAGAAGCTTCCGGGCACGATCCTTGTCCCACTGGGCAAAGGAAAGCACGTCCTCTACCGGGGTTCCCATAGGAACGATCACATTGCAAGGGTTCCCCACTGCATCGCCGTCTACGGTAACCATTCGCTGTACCATCGGCATTCCGGTTTTCAGATAACGGCTGACAAAAGCAACAGAGGAGACGTTCATCACAATAACCCCCTGATCTGCCGGCAACTGTCCCTCTTGCACCACTCTACCAAGGGTGTTGTAAATCAGAACCTTTTCTGCCCCTTGGGGATAGGTGGTAGGCAATGTCACCACCTGAATTTCTGGATGTGGGTCACAAAGTGCTGTCAGAACCTGAATCGCCTTTGGCTTGTTGGACTCAATGCCGACAATCGCCTTTGGAATCCCCAACCAGTGCAGCACCTGCAAAATTCCGTCAATTACTTCCTCCGGGGCTTCTACCATCTGCCGATAATCGGAGGTAATGTACGGTTCACACTCCGCAGCGTTAATACAGAGAGTATCCACCGGCTGTTTCGGGGCAAGTTTTACATGGGTAGGGAAACTTGCACCGCCCATTCCCACAAGACCACTCTCCCGGATGGCAGCAAGAAAGCTTGCCTTGTCCGTAATCTCCGGGGGCTTGACTTCCGGGGAAACCGTCTGTTGTCCATCGGTTTCGATTTCCACCATGGGACAAGTTCTGCCATTGGACATCCGATACGTAGTAATGGCTTTGACTGTCCCGGAAACGCCGGAATGAATGGGGGCAGCCATAAAGGCATCGGTATCACCGATTTTCTGTCCCACCAGAACCGAATCCTTTGGTTTGACCACAGGGGCACAGGGTGCACCGATGTGCATACTCATAGGAATTCGCACCAGCTTTGGCAGAGGCAATGGAACAGAGGCGATCTGTTCCGTATTTTTTCGATGTGCAAGACGCACACCATGAAGTCTTTTCATAAAAATACCTCTCATTTCTCCTGTTTTACAGAAACATACTCTGAATCTAAAAAAATTCATCAGTTGACGAACCAGTAAAAACATGGTATACTAATATGAATATGAGTACATTTCTGTAGAATAAGGCGATAA
>CAYXKI010000105.1:0-5500 GCA_964465095.1 uncultured Ruminococcus sp. | reverse complement strand
GATTTCAGTTCCGAGGGTTCTGCCAGAATCAAGGAGTACAGGTTCAGCGGTTCGGTGTGGTCTTCTTTCCCACGCATCCGATAGATCCCGGAGAAGCAATAGCTTACTGCGGACAAAAGGGCTGTGCCTGCCATTGCAGGATCGGTAGAAGTTGTCCTTGCAATCCCTAGGGTCATAAGCCGTAAAATATCCGGCAACGCAACGTCAGGAAATTTTGTCAGAGTCGTTTTGTCTTTCCGCAGTGGCATCGGGGTCTTCCATGTTGTTTCTTTACAATTCATCATACGATCCTTTCTGTGACAGGGAGGGGGACGGCGACAGGATGGAAGAACTGTTCAATTTTCATCGCCTTTCATCGCCGAAACCCCTCCATAAAAAAAGTCCTTCCATAAATAGCGCCAAAACGGCAAAAAGTTGAACGCAAACGTTCAACTTTCATAATAATATTACTTAGATTTTACACGGAAGATTTATTTTTCACGGGGTTATCACAGTGGAGGGGGATGGTGCGTATTAGAACAAAACAAAAGCCCCTGCCGGTAAAAAACACCGACGGGGCTCTAAAATTGTATTCACTTTTACGATAGAATGCACTTGTCACGCTTCTTTTGCAACATATTCCTCATACGTTTCCTGATCAAGACCTGCAAATTTCAGAGCCGTTTCCAGTGCGATTCCCTCTTTGAGCATATTTTTTATCGTGTCGATTTTTCCTTTCAGGATTCCTTCGGTTCTACCCTCATTTCTCCCTTCAAGAATCCCTTCGCTTCTACCCTTATCCATGCCTTTTTCATAAATTCCATCACTCAAATTGCACATACCTAACGCCTCCTTTTCGATTGTCCTGTAATGTATCTGATATTCCTTTGCAAGAATATCTGACGCAGATTTGCGGTTTTTCTCTAACTCTACCAGAAGCTGATCGAGCATCTTGATTACGCCACAATAGTTCTTATCCTTTGCACCAAGATTGATCATAATCAAAGACATCAAGTCATACCGCTGAGGCACATCCGGCACTTCGCCCACAAGAAATTCCGGTTTGAAACGATATTCCGTGACGGTATTTGCTATCTCCTGTGGTGCATTGACACAAATCCAGATAGAATAGCACTTTTTTAGCTGATCAAAATTGGACTTGGTAAACTCCACATTGTATTGCGAGGAAATCAGCCTGCTGAGATAATAAATCCCACGCTTTTCCAACGTATACCCCGGATTGTACTTGTTCTGGGATTCAATGTTGATAATCAAGTTCGATTCTCGGTCATCCCCGGGAATTTTCACTTGAAACTTAATGTCAAAACTGCGGATACCATCATTCACCGAAACAGTCTCTGAACCTGCCACATCCATTTTTGTCAGGAAATCCTCGTCATCTACAAGTTCTGTACCAATCTCCGGCTTGCCCGTAAGACAGGCGATGATTTCGGAGAGAGAACAGTTCATAAACTCTCTCACGGTGTATTTCAGGATATTCGCAAGCACCTCTTTGTGTGCCAGCAAGGACTTTGCATAAGCATCATAAGCCCTGCGTTCTTTGTTCAACGCTTCCTCATTCTGATTTGAAATTTCTGCCAACGGGTTCACATCCTTTGTTTCATCTTATTATAACATACCAAAAAGAAAAAATCAACGGGAAAAGGAGAGAAAATTTAAAAGGAATTATGTGTTCCACTACAAGCCCCACTCCCCTCAAACTCTCCTACAAGCAAACCGTTTAAACATTTTAAGCAACTTAAAAGTATACCACCCCCTCCCACAGACCATACTAAAAGTGCCCCACGCCCTGTTCCATAACGTGATTTTCCATCCAATACGAAAAACAAAAAAAGAAAAACGAGAAACCGCTTATAGAAAGTTGTGGAAATGTTCACGGTTTATGTGGTATACTATTGTGTAAACCTTTTTTCTCGACAGATTCGGATGGGAGATGGGAGAACGCCAAAGCTTGCGTGGTACGCCCTGAATCTTGTACGGATTGCCCCAAGGATTTGGTGGGATTCCCAATGTCGAGGAGTTTGAATACGAGGAGGTACTATATGAGAAAAGTACAGTTTACAGAGACCGTGCTGCGTGATGCAAACCAGTCTCTGATGGCAACACGTCTGCCCTATGCGGACTATGCGGACATTCTGCCAAAGATGGATGCGGCAGGGTATTATTCCATTGAGTGCTGGGGCGGTGCAACCTTTGACTCCTGCCTGCGGTATCTCAACGAAGACCCATGGGAGAGATTGCGGAATCTGCGGAAAAATCTGCCCAACAACAAGCTTCAGATGCTACTCCGTGGACAGAATCTGCTGGGATATAAGCACTATCACGATGATGTCGTAGAAAAGTTCATTGAACTCTCTATCAAAAACGGCATTGATGTTATCCGGATTTTCGATGCACTGAACGATTTCCGCAACTGTGAAACCGCTCTGAATGCAACCATGAAATATGCAACCCCTAACACAGTCGCTTCCGGTTGTATCTCTTATACCCAGAGCCCGGTACACACCGTAGACAAGTATATTGAGATGTGTCGGGAACTGAAGCGGATGGGCTTCCAGACCATCTGCCTGAAAGATATGGCTGGTACGATGACACCTTATGAGGCAGAACACCTGATCAAGGGCATTAAGGACGCAGTCGGCGATATGCCACTGGTACTTCACACCCACAGCACCACCGGTATGGCATATATGACCCTGACAAAGGCAATTGAATCCGGCATTGATGTCATCGACACCGCAGCTTCTTGCTTCTCCGGCGGTACTTCTCAGCCGGCAACAGAGACCATGTTCTATGCTTGTCAGCAGTATGGCATTGAAACCGGTCTGGATGAGGCAATTATCAACGAGGTCAACGATTATTTCAAGCCCATTAAGCAGAAATATATTGACAACGGTCAGATTAACCCCAAGAGCCTTGGCACCGATGCACAGGCACTGGTTTATAAAGTTCCCGGCGGTATGCTGTCCAATATGATCGCAAACCTGACGGATATGAAGGCAATGGATAAGTTTGATGCAGCACTGGCAGAGATTCCACAGGTACGTGCAGACATGGGCTATCCGCCACTGGTAACCCCCCTGTCTCAGATGGTCGGCAACCAGGCAGTCACCAACGTTCTGGTAGGAGAGCGGTACAAGCAGATCTCCAAGGAAATCCAGAACTATATCAAGGGCGAGTATGGGATTGCGCCTGCGCCGGTAAGTCAGGAATTGCAACTGAAAGTTCTGGGCGAAGGTGGAAAGCCGGTAGATTGCAGAATCGAAGACCAGAAGCGCACCGGAGACGAGTTCGAAGATGCAAAGCGTGCCCTTGGAGATCTGGCACGGTCGGAAGAAGACCTGATGAGTTATATCTGCTTCCCGGATCAGACCCTGAAATTCTTAGAGGGACGGAAGGCACAGGAAGAAAACGAAGCCGTATACACCATCGAGGAGATGTAAGGAGGCACAGAAATGACAGATACAATTCTTGCTTCCTCTATGAGTATTCAGGATGCCGGACTGACAGCGATTTTTGGCTATGCCACCGTTTTCTGCGGTCTGCTGATCCTGATGGCAGTTCTTTATGCAATGGGCGCAGTGTTCCGCTCCATCGAAAAGAAAAAGGCTGCAAAGCAAGGGGAAGAAAAAACAGTTGCCCCTGTTTCAGAGGAAGCCCCCGAGGCAGAAAAGCCACTTGCGCCGGGTTCTGCCGGCAAGGTAAAGCGGTATGATGTACCGGACAAGGAAGCAGCTATGGTAATGGCAGTTGTTGCAAACAAAATGCAGAAGCCACTCAATGAACTGCGCTTTATTTCCATCAAGGAGGTCAAAGAAGATGAAGTATAAAGTAACCCTGAACGGAAAGACCTATGAGGTTGAAGTAGAAGCCGGGAAGGCAATTCTGCTGGATGAATATGAGGCACTTGCCCCTGCTCCGGCAGCAGCCCCTGTTTCAGAAGCCCCGGCAGCAGCAGCCCCGGCAGCCCCTGCTCCGGCAGCAGTTAATCTTGCAGCCGGCGAGCCGGTTAATTCTCCGATGCCCGGTACCATTCTCCGGGTAGAGGTAAACCAAGGGGATACCATCAAAGCCGGACAGCTTCTGGTGGTTCTGGAAGCCATGAAGATGGAAAACGAGATTCTCGCCCCCAAGGATGGCACTGTCGTACAGGTAGTAACCTCTAAGGGTTCTACGGTAGAAACCGGTTCCCCGCTGGTTGTTCTGGCGTAAGGAGGGGACTTCATGAATATACTGGAAACCCTTCAAAATCTATTGAACGATTCCGGCTTTGTCAGCTTTTTTGTAGAAGACGGTTGGAAAAACCTTGTCATGATCGTGATTTCCTGTGTCCTGTTGTATCTGGGCATCAAGAAACAGTTTGAACCGCTGCTTCTGGTAGGCATTGCCTTTGGCTGTCTGCTGGTAAACGTGTCCAACTTCTTTGTAGACGGCGTAAGTTCTGCAAACGCCCTCTATCACCCGGAACTGTGGAGCGCATTCTTAGATGAATCCAGCGAGTATTACCACAGCTATGGACACATTATGGCAAACGGCGGACTGCTGGACATCCTGTACATGGGTGTCAAGTCCGGTCTGTATCCCTCTCTGATTTTCTTAGGCATTGGTGCTATGACGGACTTTGGACCTCTTTTGTCCAGCCCCAAGAATCTGCTTCTGGGTGCTGCTGCACAGATGGGTGTCTTTCTGGCATTCTTCGGCGCAGTTTGTCTGGGCTTTGACGGCAACCAGGCAGCCTCTATCGGCATTATCGGTGGTGCAGACGGACCTACCGCAATCTTCCTGACAAGTAAACTTGCTCCGGAGCTTTTAGGACCTATCGCCATTGCAGCGTACTCCTATATGGCACTGATCCCCATGATTCAGCCGCCGCTGATGCGTCTTCTGACCACCAAGAAAGAGCGAGAAGTCAAGATGGAGATGACACGACAGGTCTCCAAGACCGAGAAGATCCTCTTCCCCATTGTAGTATCTCTGGTGGTTATTCTGCTGCTGCCCTCTACCGCACCGTTGATCGGCTGTCTGATGCTTGGCAACTTGTGGAGAGAGTGTGGCGTTACCGATCGTCTTTCTGACACGGTACAGAATGCCCTGATGAACATCGTCACCGTATTCCTTGGCATCTCCGTTGGTGCAACCACGGTTGCCTCTTCGTTCCTGTCTCTGGAGACCCTGAAGATTGTCTTTTTGGGACTTGCAGCATTCTGCTTCTCTACCATTGGTGGACTGCTTGTGGGAAAAATCATGTATGTTGTAACCGGTGGAAAGATCAATCCGCTGATTGGTTCTGCCGGCGTATCCGCTGTGCCTATGGCAGCCCGTGTTTCCCAGAAGGAAGGACAAAAGGCAAACCCCTCAAACTTCCTCCTGATGCACGCAATGGGACCCAACGTTGCAGGCGTTATCGGCTCTGCAATCGCTGCCGGCTTCCTGTTGGCTGTGTTTAAGTAAGTGGAATAAGTCGAAGAAAACTTCGCAAATAAAGGCAACACCGCACAAA
>CAYXKI010000104.1:0-5520 GCA_964465095.1 uncultured Ruminococcus sp. | reverse complement strand
TGTCTGCGGACAGCGACAAGGGGCTTCTCGCCCCTTGACCCTCGGCAGCATTTTTTACAAAAATTGCTGCACCAAAAAAATCTTCTGTCTGGGATAACTTGTCTTATATTTTTTTGTTTTATTTCTTTAATTTTTGCACAAGCTTTTTTGTACCCTGCCAGAGTTTCCCGAAAATCTGCACTTTTTTCGGTTTATTTGCCTCCCATTCTTCTTCCGGTGTGGTTTTTTCCCGGATGACGGTATAAATTACGCTCATTACCGGAACGCCCAGAAGCATTCCCCACAAGCCAAAGAGTCCGCCTCCAACGGTAATGGCAAACAATACCCAGATTGCCGGCAATCCAATAGACGATCCCACAATCAAAGGGCTGATGACGTTGCCGTCAAGCTGTTGGATAATCAGAATAATAATGGTAAACGCCAAAGCGTGAATGGGATTTACCATCAGGAGAATCAGAATGCTTGGAATTGCCCCCAACCATGGACCCACAAAGGGAATGATATTGGTAATTCCCACGATTACCGCAATCATCATGGGATATTCAATTCCGGCAATGCTGTTGACGAAAAAGGTCAGAATTCCAATGACAAAAGCGTCTGTCAGCCTGCCACTGATATAATTGGAAAAGGTAGTAAAGGTCAACGTGCCATAGTGCCCCAGTCTGCGATAGTGCTTTTCCGGGAGATAGTGCTTCAGAATCCGCAGCCCTTGCGAGCGAAGTTTTTGTCTGCCGGCAAGAACGTAAATCGAGAAAATTAAGCCAATGAGAAAATCAATCAGCCCGCCGATCAAGCCCTTTGCCCAGACGCTTAGCGTCCCTACCGCAGTGGGAATATATCCGGAGAAGTCCAGAAGCTTTGTCCGTAAGGTTGTGGGGTCAAAGCCGTTTTCGTTCATGACTTTCAGAATCTGGCTGCCCTTTTCGCTATTCAGCAACTCCATGACATTGTTGTAATAAATCAGCACGTTGTCGCCGAAATCGCTGATGCTTGCAATAAATTGCGGTACGATGATCCAGATGATTGCCGCCAAGAGAAGTGCCATCAAGGCATAAGCGGAAAAGACTGCCATTCCCGGGGCAGGAAATCGTGGGAAACGCTTTTTGCATTTCTCGAAAAGCTGTTCCAGGCGACAAGTGGGACGATAGAGCAAAAATGCAAGCAATAGCCCAATGAGAATGGGACGCAAGACATCCATGAGATAGGAGAGTAGATTGGTAAATAACTCATAGCGGATGAAAAGAAACGCAATGAGCAAAAGCACAACACCGCTGAAAATAATGGTTGCTGCCCATTGCTTGTTGACCCAGTCCCATTTTCGCTGCTTTTTCTCCGGCTTTTGCGAGGTCTCCCGGTCTGGTTGGCTTTGTGTTGCCTCTTCTGTTGTGTTTGGATCTGTGGTGTTTTCTGCCATTGTGCTCCTCCTTTTCCAGTTGCCACAAGGGGACTATCCGATAATCTGTTTTGCAACGCCTACGGTTTCCATGGCATCTTTTGCATAAAAGTCTGCGCCGATTTTTTCTGCATAATCCGGGGTGAGAACTGCACCGCCTACGACAACTTTACAATCCGGGCAAGCGGCTTTCACAAGCTGAATGGTTTCCTCCATTGCCCCAAGGGTTGTTGTCATCAAAGCAGACAAGCCCACTAGTTTTACCCCGTGTTCCTTTGCGGTGTCTGCAACAAGCTGACAAGGCACATCTCGTCCCAGATCCAGTACGGTGTACCCATAATTCTCCAGAAGTACTTTGACGATATTTTTCCCGATGTCGTGAATGTCTCCCTTTACCGTTGCAAGAACAATTTCTCCACGGCTTACCGGTGCAGCATTACGCTGAATCAGGGTGGTTTTGATGACCTCAAAGGCAGCCTGTGCCACTCCGGCAGTCTGAATCAACTGGGGCAGGAAAATCTTCCCCTGCTCAAAAAGCTTTCCGGATTCGTCCAGTGCCGGAATCAGAATGCCGTTGACAACTTCCATGGGGTCGGTGGTTTCCAGAAGCTGTGCCGTCAGCTTTGCCCCCTCGTTTTTCAGTCCGTGGGACATCGCATAGGGCAGATCCACTGTTTCCGGCTTTTTCTCCCCTTGGGGCTTTCCGCCGGAGGGGGCAGCGGCAACTGTGGTTGCGGTGGGCATATTGGCATAGGCTTCTACAAAGGCGGTACAGTTGCGGTCAATGCCGTCTAAAAGGCGATAGGCACGGACTGCTTCTGTCATACAGGCAATGTTGGGGTTGATAATGGGGAGATCCAGACCGTTTTCCAACGCCATAGTCAGAAATGTCCGGGTAACTGCCTCCCGATTGGGCAAACCAAAGGAAATATTGGATACTCCAAGAACCGTTTTCAGCCCCAGTTGTTCCTTGACCATTCTCACAGCTTTCAAGGTTTCTCTTGCCCCGTCCTGTTCCGCAGAGGCGGTCAGTGTCAGGCAGTCGATGTAGACATCTTGCTTTGGAATCCCAAGGGCAGTGGCACGATCCAGAATCTTCTTGGCAATGGCAAATCGCTCTTCTGCCTTTTTGGGAATGCCGTTTTCGTCCAGTGTCAGTCCTACAACTGCTGCACCGTATTTTTTGACCAGGGGCAGGATGTTCTGCAAAGAAGCCTCTTCACCGTTGACAGAGTTGACAATGGGCTTGCCGTTGTACACCCGAAGGGCAGCCTCCATGACTGCCGGAATGGTGGAGTCAAGCTGTAACGGGGTGCTCCCAATGGATTGGAGGGCTTTTACGGTGCGGATCATCATGCCCTTTTCGTCAATTCCGGGCATTCCCACATTGACATCCAATAGGTCTGCTCCGGCATCTACTTGCTGAACCGCCTGATCTAAGATATAATCCATGTCGTTTGCCTGGAGTGCCGCCTTAAAGCGTTTCTTTCCCGTGGGATTGATTCGCTCTCCGATAATTCTCGGTTGGTCGATTTGTACCACCTCAGAGGCAGAACAGATTGCCGGGGGAATGTCTGGCGTTCGCTTTGGAATTTTCTTTTGTGCAATCGCATGATAAGCGGCTTTCAGGTGCTCTGGGGTTGTCCCACAACAGCCACCGTAAATCACAACTCCAAGGTCTGTAAACTTTGCCACAGCTTCTGCGAAATCTTCCGGGGTGACAAGATATTCTCCGGTGATAGGGTCAGGGAGTCCGGCATTTGGCTTGACAATTAAGGGGAGTGTTGTCCACTTTGCCATTTCTTCTACAATGGGCAGCAATTCTTCCGGTCCGAGAGAACAGTTTACCCCAATGGCATCTGCCCCAAGTCCCTCTAGCGTCATTGCCGCAGAGGCAACGGTACATCCGGTAAATGTCCGCAGATTCGGTTCAAAGGTCATGGTACAGAAAACAGGCTTGTCAGAGTTTTCCTTGGCTGCCAAAAGGGCTGCCTTGGTTTCGTACAGGTCTGTCATGGTTTCGATGACAATGACATCTGCCTCTTGTCCTGCAAGCACTTCTTCCCGGAAAATGTCATAGGCTTCCTCAAAAGTCATGGTGCCAAGGGGCTCTAATAGCTGTCCGATGGGACCGATGTCCAGTGCGACTTTTGTGTCACTGCCTGCACAGGCTTCTCTGGCACAGCGGATTCCGGCAGCAATCAGTTCCTGCACGCTGTAACCGGATTTCGCCATTTTGTGACAGTTTGCCCCAAAGGTGTTGGCATAAATCAGATCTGCACCGGCTTGTACAAATTGCTTTTGTACCGCAATAATCCGCTCCGGTTCGGTAATGTTGTATACTTCCGGCAATGCCCCGACCGGCATCCCGGATTTCTGAAGCATAGAACCCATACCGCCGTCTAAGCGGATAAAGTCTCGATTGGGAAAAAGTGAGGAAAGCATAGGAAAATTCCTTTCGTTTTGTTCTTTGGGGTGGTATCGCCTTTAGCAATGGCTTCCGCCTTTGCGGAAAGCACATCGCTGACGCATGGTGCAGGTTGCACAGCCTCGTGCACCTTTTTTCAGGGGCGTATCGGAGATACCGAGGATGGCGGTAACCGACTTTCCGGGTATGAGAATGTGTTCCGGAGTTGCGGTCAGCCCAAGCAGCTTTCCGGCATCCAGAAGCTGTAGAATCTGCGGCTGTAAGGACAAGGGCAGATCTCCATAGCCGGGACTGAATCGCCAAGTGAAAAAGTACCCCGGCAGTGCTTCCCGGAACACCTCTTCAGCACGGTTGCATACCTGTTCAATGCCGGCACTTGCCAAGGCATCCATTGCCAGTGATTTTGTCATATCCGAAATCCCTGCACGGCGAATCAGTTGATCTGCTGCACCGGAAAGAGTGGCAGCCATCAGGAGAATCCGGTCACAGGAGGCAAGAAGTGCGGCAATGTCTTTTCCCGGTAGGGGAAGTCCCCCGGCACAGAGGGTGTCCTCTGTCCGTGTGAGCGGGAGAACACGGTAAATCACCTTGGGGACAGCTTTGCTGCGAAGTTCTTTTTCACAGCCGTCCATTAACTGGGTGATGGATTCCCCCGGATTGTCGGGACAGCCCATATAGCGAAGGGCTTCTTCCCGGCAAATGGGTTCTAGTGGAAGGCTTAGCATTTCGATGCCGCCTGGATAATCCCCCCGACTGCCTCGGTGATTTTTCTTGCAACGTAAGGGTTGTTCATGGTGTACAGGTGAATGCCGTCTACGCCGTCTGTAACCAGATCCACAATCTGATCAATGGCATAGGCAATCCCTGCATCTCGCAGGGCATCCGGGTTGTCCTCAAAACGTTGCACCATTTTGGTGAATTTTCTGGGGAGACTTGCACCGCACATGGTAACCATCCGCTCAATTTGCTTGCGGTTTGTCACCGGCATAATGCCGGCTTCAATGGGAACGGTAATGCCGGCTCTTGCGGCTTTATAGCGGAAATCATAAAAAGTATCGTTGTCAAAAAATAGCTGTGTAATCAGGTGAGAAGCACCGGCATCGACTTTTTCTTTCAGATGACGGATGTCCGTGTCCAGATTGGCAGCCTCCGGGTGGCATTCCGGATAGCAAGCTGCCGCAATGTCAAAGCTGCCTTTTTCCCGGATGTAGGCAATGAGATCTGCTGCATGGAGAAAATCTTCCGCAGGCTGCATTCCCTCTACACGATCTCCACGAAGTGCCAACACGTTTTCAATGCCATTTTCCCGGAACTGCTCCAGAATCTGGTCGATTTGCGCTTTGGTGTAGTGAATGCAGGGGAGATGTGCCATAGGGGTGATTCCATAGCGTTCTTTCAGACGCTTTGCAATGGCAAGGGTGTTTTCGCCGTTTCCACTTCCACCTGCCCCAAAGGTGACACTGATAAAGTCCGGGCGTAGGTCTTGCAATGCCTCTAAGGTATCGTAAACCGTTTCAATGGGAGAGGTTTTCTTTGGTGGGAAAATCTCAAAGGAAAAAACGGTCTTGTTTTCAAATTTTGATGCGATTGTCATAAAGATTCATCCTTTCGGTAGGGTTTTTCTTTTATTATAGCATGATTTCGTCTTGTAGCATAGTGGGAAATCCGGAATGGAAAGCGATAGATTTTTTTTATAGGT
>CAYXKI010000103.1:0-5545 GCA_964465095.1 uncultured Ruminococcus sp. | reverse complement strand
GGACGAAGCCCTTGCCGGAGATATTGACGGCGACGGAATCCTGACCATACAGGATGCTTATCAGGTCATCATGTTATATGTCGACCAATCTCTCGGAAAAGAGGGCGACTTGACAGAAAAGCAACAAGCCCTTGCTGATGTAGACGGGGACGGAAACATCACTACAACAGATGCCTATCTGATTCTGTTGTATCATTCCAACTGTGCTGTGGGAAATGATATAACCTGGGATGACATTCTGAAATAGTAAGGCGATACCATACAAAAAAACATAAAAACAACTTCATCTTCCATAAAAAGCTGCCATGTCTTAGGGAAAGCCCTTGACATGGCAGCTTTGTTTTTTATTGAGTTAAGGCGATGCGCTTACTTGTCAAACACATGAATCAGGTTGCCGATTACCGGCAGTTTCTTTGCTTTTCCGGTAGCTGCATTTACGATACCGATAATGCAAAGTGCCAGAATTGCCAGAGAAAGCAGCCATGACAGAATGCCGCCCACTACCGGGATAAAATCCAGAAGCTTTGCAGCGATGGTCACAACGATATCCGTCAGGAACAGGGTAAAGCCCTGGTTTGCGTGGAATCTTCCATACTTGGATTTGCCATTGTTTACGACCAGCGGCAGGAAAAAGAGAATTCCCACATAAGACAGTGCAGCCCAGATCTTGTTGTCCTGTACATCCTGGGTATCGAACTCGTTTGTGGTGTCCTCTGTGTTCAACACATCGTTGATGTTAAAATTGTTGTCGCTCATTATTTTTTCTCCTTACTCATTTCTTTTCGTTTAGTCAGCGTTTCCTCTAATTCGCTAATTGCGGCGATAAACCCGGCTACATCAGAAAACTCCTGATAGACCGAGGCAAACCGGATATAAGACACAGCATCAATTTCCTTCAGCATCTCCATAACCAGATTTCCAATCTCTGTGGAGGTAACGGAACTGCGCATTTCATCGGCAAACTGATTCTCCATACGGTCAACCAACTCGCCCACTTGTTCCATGCTTACCGGGCGCTTTTTGATGGCAGTGTAAATTCCGGCGATGATTTTCTGACGGTCAAAAGGCTGAAAAGAGCCATTTTTCTTCTGTACCATCAGAAGCGGACGTTCTACGGCTTCATACGTCGTAAAGCGTTTGCCACAACGTGCACATTCTCTGCGCCGACGGATTTTTGTTTCTGCCGGACGAGAGTCCAGCACTCTGGTGTCTTTTTCGTCGCAATAGGGGCAATTCATTCCGGATTCGCTCCTTTCGTCAACCGGGCGATTCGATTTTGCAACTGCGTGTAATTGGCTGCCAGTTCCGACACATCGGAAAAGCCACTGCGATAGAGTTCCAGAATCACAGAAGCATCGGGGCTTTTCTCCGCCAGAAGCTGCAAAAATGCATCCACCGGGAATCTGCCCTTTCCAAGGGGAAGGCAATCACAATACTGTCCGTGATCGCTGATGTGTACATGGACAACAGACGAGCCCAGTTCCCGAAGCATCTCCATGGGGTCTTGATTTGCCCGGATTGCTTGCTTGATATCCAGGACAAAGTGTGCCTCTTTTCCAAGGTCAGATTGCATCTGTTTCAGAAACTCCAGAGAAGCCCCGGTACAACGTGCCACATTTTCTTGTGCCACGGTCACGCCGTATTCCTTTCCAAGTTCAGACAGGCGCAGAAACCGTTCCATGTAAAGTTCCCGATTGACAGAAGCTGCCGGGACTTTGTTTCCATGAAGGACGAAAATCGTCGCCCCAAGCTGTTGCATTGCAGAAAAATATTGCCGGCAATACTCCAGATAATCCTCTGTTCTCCTTGGATAATTGGAAAAAAGCATCATCGGTTCGATCTCGCAAGTAAAAGGGTGCAAAGAGCGGCAGGTCATCTCGAAGCGGTCAAGAATCTGTGCCAGAGTGTGGACAAAGCTTCGCCGCAGTTCTGAATGTGTATTGATGAAAATCTCCACGTGAGAAATCCCCACAAGCGCCAGTTGATAAAGCGACTCTTCCACTACACGGGGATAAAGACACGCCGTAGACACACCGGCTTTCAACAAAACAACCGCCTCCCTTGCATCACGCTGACAATGTCAATTGGTATAATCGACATTGCCTCTATTATAACATAATCGACCATAAATTTCAATAGGCAAATGAAATTTGTTCGGGGATTGATTTCCATAAAAATGAAAGTTTATACTGTAGTAACTTAAAGAATACTACCTTAAAGCAAACATTCTATAAAAAGGAAACCCAATCAGAAAAGCTTTTTGATGCAGCAATTTCTCGAAAATGCTGCCGAGGTCAAGGGCGAGAAGCCCTTGTCGCTGCCCGCAGGCAGCGAAACACTCTGCGCACTACTCCTGCGCGCGCGACTAATTCTGAGGCAGGATTCTGCCCGAAGAATTAGGAGTGCAACGCTTAGATTTGACCGTTGCTGAGAAAAGGGTGAGAAATCCGACAGGATTTCGAGGGAGAGCGAACAAGACCGCTCTCCCTTTCTAACTGCACCAGATCACAAAGCCCTTGAAAATGTTCCGGTGGAACATTTTCAACGAGTTTTAAACGAACAGATACAAAAAGCACCCCGAAGAAATCCCCCGAGGTGCTCTGAATGTTCTATTTCCGAACAACAAGCCTTGCCTTAGTCGCTTACATAAGGCAGCAGTGCAATGTGTCTTGCACGCTTGATTGCTGTTGTCAGTTCACGCTGATGGAATGCACAAGTGCCGGTAACTCTGCGAGGCAGAATCTTTGCACGCTCAGTCATGCACTTCTTCAGTCTTGCAACATCCTTATAATCAATGCGCTCTACACGATCTACGCAGAACATGCAAACCTTTTTCCGTGGTCTCTTTCCGCCACGCTGAGATCTTTCTCTCTCCATGCTGATATATCCTCCTATCTGCTATGCGGTATTCTTCTCTCCGAACAAATCAGAACGGTACTTCGCCGTCGCTGAGAATTTCTTCAAAATCGCCAAGATCCCCAAGCTGTAATGCACCGGGTGCGCCTGCTGCCGGTTGTGCCGGAGCGGCTGGCTGTGGTGCAGGTGCTACTGCCGGGGCTGCCGGAGCGGCATTCTGATAGGACGGCTGCTGGTATGCACCCTGATAGCCGCCACTCTCCTGGGCTGCACGCTTGGACTCTCCAAAAGAAACATTGTCCGCCTGGACATCCATGCTGTAATGCTTTACGCCATTCTGATCGGTGTAATTGCTGTTGCGCAAGCTGCCCTCTACAATTACCATGCTTCCCTTGTGGAAATACCGGCTGACAAATTCAGCGGTCTGTCTCCAGCAAGTGACATTGATAAAATCAGTTTCCCGTTCGCCGGTCTGCTTATTGGTGAAGCCACGATCCACTGCCACACGAATGCGGCAAACAGCCGTGCCGGTCTGGGTCTGTCGAAAATCAGGATCTGCACACAGGCGACCCATCAGAATTACTTTATTCAGCATAGTCGTTCCTTTCTAAGTCTAATCTTGTTCGATTGTTTGTCGGAATTGGTTCAGGGTCTTACCCTTACTTTACAGTCGTCAGGGAACGCAGAACGCCGTCTGTGATGTTCAGAACACGCTCTACCTCTGCCGGAACATCCGGAGTGGACGTAAAGGTAAACAGTACATAGTACCCATCCGGCTCATCGTTAATCGGATAAGCCAGCTTACGCTTGCCCCACTCGTTTACTTCGTCCAGTGTGGCAGCAGATGCAATCTTTGCGCTGAACTTTTCAACCAGTGCCTTTGCTGCATCCTCTCCGTTCTTCAGACTGAAAACCGTCATCAGCTCGTAGGATTCCTGTTTCTTTGCCATACTCAATACACCTCCTTTTGGATTTCGCCCACACCCTTTGCGGATCATACCACCGGGATATGAGCAAGGATAACATGTCTATTATACCAAAGCTTTTGCAAAAAGTCAAGAGGGTTTTAGGCTTTTTTCGGAAATTTGGTGAAAAAAAGCATCCCATGGGAAATTTCCGGGATGCTTTTTGTGAAATATTCTTTGAAACCGCTTAAAATTGCTTGTTGACTTGATTACCGTTCCAGAATCTGACTTCTGTCCGGACCATTGCCCACCATGACAACCTTGCACTCGCAGACTTCTTCCAGTCTTGCGATGTACTTCTTGCAAGCTTCCGGCAATTCTGCAAAGGTCTTGCAACCGGAAATATCCTCGTCAAAGCCCTCAAATTCCTCATAAATCGGTGCACAGTCAGCCAGTGCTTCCAGTGCAGCCGGGAAATCCTTGAGAATTGTGCCATCGGGCTTGCGATAGCCTACGCACATTTTCAGTGTGCCAATGCCACTGAGGGTATCCAGCTTGTTAATAGCCAGTCCATCCAGACCGTTGGTGCGTACCGAGTGACGAACGATAACTGCATCAAACCAACCGGTTCTTCTGGGTCTGCCGGTGGTTGTACCGAACTCGCCGCCCTTGTTCCGGATCAGTTCGCCGGTTTCGTCTTCCAACTCTGTTGGGAAAGGTCCCTTGCCCACTCTGGTTGTATATGCCTTTGCAACGCCTACAATATTGGTAATCATCTTCGGACCTACACCGGTACCAATGCAAGCACCTGCGGAAATCGGATGAGAAGAGGTAACATAAGGATATGTACCAAAGTCAATATCCAGAAGAGTTGCCTGTGCGCCCTCAAACATAATGGTCTTACCGGCTTTGTTTGCCTCATAGGTGAGAACAGAAACATCGTCTACATAAGGGGCTAAGCGCTTGCCATACTCGATATATTCTGCAATGACTGCGTCCAGATCAAAAGCTTCGCCGCCATAAACAGCAGTGATGATTTTATTTTTCAGTGCGCCGGTTGCCCGTGCTTTTTCTGCAAAAATCTCCGGGTGAATCAGGTCATAGACACGCAAGCCGCAACGCTCATACTTGTCCATATAGGTCGGACCAATGCCACGCTTAGTGGTGCCGATATCCGAGTTGCCACGGAACTGTTCAGACAGACCGTCCAGGGCAATATGCCAAGGCATTACCACATGAGCACGAGGATCAATTTTCAGATTCGCAGTGGAAATTCCACGGCTCTCCAGTCCATCCAGTTCAGAGGTAAAGTCCTTTGGATCTAAAACAACGCCGGCACCAATCAGGCACAGTGTATTGGGATACAGGATACCGGAGGGAATCAGGTGCAGTTTGTACACCTCTCCATTGTTGACAACGGTGTGACCGGCATTGTTGCCGCCTGTTGCACGAACCACAACATCCGCTCTGGATGCCATAATGTCAATGATTTTTCCTTTTCCTTCGTCGCCCCATTGCGTACCGACTACAATATTTGCAGGCATAAGAATTCCTCACTTTTCCAAATTTATTTGGCTCAAAGGCAATACCGATTCTGCATTGCCTTTACAACATACATTCCTATTATAACAGGATTTTCCTCCAATTGCAATAGGATTCGCAGATTTTTTCACGGGAATAAAAGCAGCTAAGATCAAAGAAAGCTTTACATAAGAAGAAAAAGCCCAATCATAGAAGCTTTTTGGTGCAGCAATTTCTCGAAAATGCTGCCGAGGTCAAGGGCG
>CAYXKI010000102.1:0-5769 GCA_964465095.1 uncultured Ruminococcus sp. | reverse complement strand
TCCGGCGTTCAATTCGTCCTCCGGCTTGGGCTTTTTATAATCCCGTTCAAAGCTTGTTTTCATAGAGTCCAGGTTCTTTCTCTTGAACTCTTCCGGCTGCTTTTCCTTATAGGGGCGTTTTCCTCCGCCATTCCGATTGGAATAGTTTCTTCCCCCACGATTTCCACCGCCACGTCTGCCATTAACAGAGGAGATAATTACCTTCCGATACGGGTCTTCTCCCACGCTGCGAGAAGTTACCCCCTCGATCTCTGCAATACGGCTGTGAATAATCCGTCGCTCATAAGGATTCATAGGCTCTAAAGTGGTAGATCTGCCGTTCTTCAGAACGCTCTTTGCAATCTTTTCTGCAAGCTGTTCCAAGGTCTTCCGACGCTTTTCCCGATAGCCGTTGCTATCCAGAAGCAGTCTGCAATACTCCTCTTGTTCCTTGTTGACCAGAATCGAAGCCAGATACTGAATCGAGTCCAAGGTCTCCCCTCTTCTGCCGATAATTGCGCCACTCTTACTCTGACTGGACAGTTCCATGCGGACACCGCTCTCTGTAGGATAAGTGGCAATGGATACGGTAATGTCCATCGCCTGATAGATGTCGATGATATACTGCCGTGCCTTTTTGAGATTGGGGGTCATTTCTTCTTCTGTCAACGCCTTTTCTGCCGGGAGTTCCGGGGTCTCTTCTGCTTCCGTCTCCGGGGCAGATGCTGCCGCTTCCTCCGGCTGTGCCGGGGCAGACGCTTCCACTGAGGCAGTTTCTTCTACCGGGGCAGCCGTTTCTTCCTCAATGGGTTCATAGGTTGCCTCTACCTTTGCCTCTCCTTTTTTCCCGAACAAAAATACCTTTTTCGGCTCTTCCAGAATACGAAAGACAATTTTCTCCACAGACACGCCGAATTTCTCCGCAGCCTGTGCCTTTGCATCTTCCACACTCTTTGCTGTAAACACTTCCTTCATTACCATATCCTCCTTTTTTCAGAAGAGGGTCTTTCCCCCTCTATTCTTTCTTTTTGAATCTATTTAAAGGCACAATATTTGCCTTTATTTCTCGTCTTTCTTCGAGTCGGCAGAATTCTCTTCATAGGTGTCCCCATACTTTTCTGCCATTCTTGCTCTTGCTTCTTTCAGCACTTGCTGATTGTACTTGGAAACCTCAGAACGGGACATATCCTTGGTGTCTTCCTCATACTTTGCGTGCTTTTTCTGTCCCTCAGAAGGACCGTTCTGCGCTTCCATCATCCGCTGGGTAAAGCTTTTTTTGCCGTTGACGTATTTCTTTTGCATCTTCTTGTTTTCTTTTTCTACAATCTTCTCCGTCCGTTCCGGGGTGAGATAGAGATTCAAGCCCACGGTCTGAATCAGAGAGAAGAAAGAGGAACAAACCCAATAGAAACCAACACCTGCCGGCACCTGAAATGCAAACCATACCGAGAAAATCGGCATAATATAGAACATTCCGTTCATGCAGCCCATGTTCTTCATTGCAGGATTCCGCTTTTTCTGAGTAAACTGCATATAGATTGTCAGGATCAACTGAAGCACACCGGAGAGTACCGGGATCATGAAAAGTCCTACTGCTGTGGCATTCCACACATCCGGATGCCAGCTTGGAGTTTCTCCCAAGTTGATCCCGAACAGACTGAATTTCTCATAGAAATTTGCAACCTGTGCAGAAACTTTGTCGGAAAAGACCTCACTGAATGCACTTGCATCTTCGTGATGTCCGCTGAGGACAATCAGTTCCTGACGAAGACTTGTCCCCTGCTTTGCAAGATCCGGGTCGATGTTCTGTACCACCTCATAGGCTTTGCTGATCACATCATCCTTTAATTTCAGAATAAAGGACAAGGGCTTGTACACAACGTCCAGGATGCCGAACAAAATGAAAAACTGTAAAAACATCGGCAGACAGGAGGCACTTGGATTGACGTTTTCCTCCTGATAAAGCTGCATCTGGGCTTCCTGTAATTTCTGGGGATCATTTTTGTACTTCTGCTTCAGCTTCTCCAGCTTCGGATTCAGCCGTTGGGTCTTTGCGGTGTTGATCTGCTGCCGATAAGAAATCGGGAACAAAATCAGCTTGGTAAAAATCGTAAACAAAATAATCGCAATGGCATAGTTGTCGACCCATCCGTAAATCAATCGCATAATCCAGCCAAAAGGCTTTCCGCACACATCGTATAAAAAATCCATAATTTTCTTGTATTATCCCTTTCTTTCGGAATGTATTTTTCGGTGAAAAGCATCTTTCCACCGGAACTGTTCCGGAACCGGATCAATTCCACCGGGATTCCAGGGGTGACAGCGCAGCAACCGTCTTGCTGCCAGAAATGTGCCTTTCCCTGCGCCAAATCGCAGGATTGCCGTTCTGGCATAACAGGAACAGGTGGGGTAAAACCGACAGACCCCGGGGGTGAACCGGGAGAAAAACTGATACACCCGGATCAATGCTGCTAAAATCCACTTCATTTCTTTTTTCCGTCCTTTGACGCAGGAGGGGCAATTGCCTTTGCAATGCGCTCAATCCCACGATCCGCCAGCACATCCCGAAGCTTTGTAGAGGAGATCCCATCAATAGAGGGCAGTGCCACAACCACAAGATCCAATCCCGTTGGCATCTGCTGTTCAATCTCCCGATACGCCTGACGAATGATTCGTCGTGCACGGCTGCGCTTTACGGCACAGCCTACTTTTTTCCCTACAGTAATTCCGAGCCGGTTATAATTTCGTCTTGTTTTGCGCACATAGAGAATCACATAAGGGAGGACAATTTTCCGCCCACGATGATATAACGCCATAAAGTCCCGGTTCTGATTCAGAACTACTGTTTTTTCCATGGAATGCACTCCTGTTTCTAATTACTGAAAAAACGAAAAAGCGTATCCGGGACTTCACACAAGAGGGAAGTGTTGCCCAAAGTCGGAACCTGCCACGGAAACACGCCCGGAGAATCCCCATAACGTGAAAAACCGCACCTGTCCCAAACGTCTGGGCAACCCGGGATACGCTTCTCGAAAAAACAAAAGACCACAAACAAAGGTGTTGTGGTCCGACTTCGATCAGTGGCTCAGTCTTGCTCTGCCCCGTGCTCTTCTACGAGCTAAAACCTTTCTACCGTTCGCAGTGGCCATTCTCTTCCGGAAGCCATGCACCTTTTTCCGATGCAGCTTCTTCGGCTGGTATGTTCTCTTCATCTCGTTACACCCTCCTTTCGGGATAGGGAAATTTGCCCGATTACAAAATTCCGCAGTTTGTTGGAACCCCCACGGAGACCGCAGGAATCCATTTACCATATATTATATCGTATCTCCATGGTTTTGTCAAGACGTTTCTTTGAAAAAAATCCCCTTTTTACGCCTTTTTACAAATCCTACAGTGGTTTCTGTTTGGTTTTAGGTATTTTAGACAATTCCCTGCCTTGAGGCAACACCGCAAAAAGACCGCCTAACGGCTTTCCACGACTTCTCAACATTCTTTTTTCAACTTTCAACAATTTACACTTGATTTTCCACAAAGGATGTGCTATACTATAATAGTATATTACGCTCTGTTGGAAAGCATTCCACAGTTTTCGAACAAAGCTGTTGAAATATTCCGTAATTACCCTTAAAGGAGGATTTACAATATTATGAATTCCTTTGACGAAGTGTTCGCCCATGTCAAGAAATATTGCCTGGATCAGGGGAACATTCCCGAGGTGGCAATGGAACTCTGGATTGACATCCTGCGTCCCATCCGTCTTGACGGAACGACGGCACTTTTCTCCATTCAGACAGAATTTCAGCGAGATGTTGTGCTGAACAACTATGAAGAACTCTTGAAAGAGGCGTTTCTCCACACCTTGGGGTTTGAGGTCAATCTCCAGATTCAGGTAGAGGACGAAGTCAGCCAGTTGCCTGTCAACAGTCACAAAACCCAGAATTATGACGAACTTGCAAAGCGTCACGAGGAGTTGGAGCATAGTTTTGAGGGAGCAAATTACGAGTACACCTTTGACACCTTTATCGTCGGTGGCTCTAACGAATTTGCCTACACTGCCTGCAAAGCGGTAGCAAAAGAACCGGGGCACAATTACAACCCCCTGTTTATCTATGGTCCTTCCGGTCTGGGAAAAACCCACCTGATGCATTCCATTGCCCACGAGGTACACCAGAATCATCCGGAGTACAAAATTATTTATGTAACCAGCGAAGAATTCGGCAACGACCTGATCAGCAGCCTCAACGACGGCAACATGACAAGTTTTCACGAGAAGTACCGCAACGCCGATGTGCTGCTGATTGACGACATTCAATTTTTCAGCAACAAAGAGCGGATGCAGGAAGAATTCTTCCACACCTTTAACAAGCTTCACGCCGAGGGCAAGCAGATTGTCATCACATCGGACAAGCCACCAAAGGAACTGAAAACTCTGGAAGAGCGTATCCGCAGCCGATTTGAGTGGGGTCTGATTGCAGACATCACCACCCCGGATTTTGAGACCAGAATCGCCATTATCCGCAGAAAAGCGGAACTTCTGGATCTATACATTCCTGACGATGTGGCAGAGTTCATTGCCAACCGTTTGAAGTCCAACATCCGTCAATTAGAGGGGGCTGTGAAGAAGCTCAAGGCATTAAAGCACCTTGCCGGTTCTGCGCCGTCCATTTCCATGGCACAGAGTGTCATCAAGGACATTCTCAGCGACGACCAGCCTGTCCCGATTACGGTAGAGAAGATTATTGTAGAGGTTGCCGATGTTTACGGAGTTTCTCCGGAGGACATCCGCAGCAGCAAGCGTTCCAGTCAGATTTCCACTGCCAGAAAGGTTGCTATCTATGTGGTAAGAGAGATTACCCAGATGCCCCTCCAGGCAATCGGAACAGAATTCGGTGGACGGGATCACTCCACCATTGTATATTCCATCAGCAATGTGGAAGCTGCCATGAAGCACGATGAGCATCTCAAGCAGCTTGTAGAGGACATCATCAAGAACATCCGCAACAAGAGTCACGCTTAAAAAATCGTGGTCACTTCCACAGCTTTTCCACCGGAAAGTTCTATCTTTCCACAGTCTTTTCAACACTCTGTGGAAAACTCCGGTGGAGAAATTTTTCTGCTGTTTGCAGAGATTTCTCCGGTGGGGGAGTTTCTCTTTGTGGAATGTCCTGTTTAAGCTTGTGGAATCTCTTCTCCACAGGCTGTGGAAGAATCTGTGGAGGTTTCCCGGATTTTCCACGATTTTCTCCACAAACTTTTCTTTTCCACTCCACAAATTTTCAAGTTCTCAACGCGTCATCGGGTTCTCCACTTTTCAAGATCTTTTCCACCCGTGGATTGTGCAAAGGATTTCTCGCAGTCCTGCGAAAAACATCCGGTTTCCACACTTTCCAGCCCCCTATTACTACTACTATATTCTTTCTTTCTTTGTATTCTATGTTTTTTTCGCAGATAAGGTGCGGTTTGGCTTGGGTTTTCCACTGAGAGGTTTCAAGGGTATCGCATAGGGATATGAATAAATGGAATTTAGTGTACGTCTAGGGTGAACAGTTTGGTTTCGAAAAACTGAATAGTTTGAAATTGGTTCGAAATTACGTGGTTTTTTGTGGTTGTGTGTAGAGAGTTTGGTTGGCTAAAAGTTGGGTGCGTTTTGTGAGGGTTGTGTCGAGAGTGAAAAGTTTTAGTTCGTTGAAACTGTTCCACTGGAACAGTTTCAAGGGTTAGGCGTTCTCGTGCGTTTAGAAAGGGAGAGCGGTCTTGTTCGCTCTCCCTCGAAATCCTGTCGGATTTCTC